>CAIYXD010000230.1 GCA_903930085.1 uncultured Flavobacteriia bacterium | reverse complement strand
GAGCACTTTGTCGCGCACTTTAAACTGAAATTCAGGATTTTTGTACAACGCTTTTTTCTCTTCCCACTTTTGAAGAATGTCCCAATTCTTAGGGTCAAAGTTCAATTTTTCCGTTTCAAATACTTCTTGCAAAGATTTAACCAATCTATCCTTATCTTCTAACAATGAGTTTTTTAAAGACTCAATTGAAGAAGAAAGTCCCTGCAGTTTTTGTGCAACACGCACTTGGCTGTCTACCCATTTATCGTAAGCGCGGTTGTTCTCAGAAATTTCAGAAAGGTAGCGCGTTCTATCTGGCGGAATGACGAATATTTTCTCCGACATTTCCTGTGTTATCACAAAAGTAGAATGCAAGGGAGCGGCTGTTTTTTCCACAATTTTATCCATAATTACCTTATAGATAGAATTCATTCCCGGATCATTGAATTGGGAAGCGATTGTACCATAAACTGGCATTGCATCCACTTCTTCTTCCCATAGATTATGGTTGCGTTGGTATTGCTTTCGCACATCGCGCAACGCATCCAAAGCGCCGCGTTTGTCAAATTTATTCAGAGCTATAACGTCGGCAAAATCCAACATATCGATTTTTTCCAATTGCGTTGCAGCACCATATTCTGGTGTCATTACGTATAAAGAAACGTCGGAATGGTCTAAAATTTCCGTATCCGATTGCCCGATTCCAGAAGTTTCCAGAATGATCAAATCGTATGACGCAGCTTTCAACACTGTGATTGCTTCTGCTACATGCTTGGACAAGGCCAAATTCGATTGTCGCGTAGCAAGAGAGCGCATGTATACGCGTTCGCTTTTGATGGAGTTCATGCGTATTCTATCTCCGAGCAGCGCACCGCCCGTTTTACGCTTGGATGGATCCACAGAAACTACAGCGATTTGTTTGGTAGGAAAATCGACTAAAAACCGGCGTACCAACTCGTCCACCAAAGAGGATTTTCCAGAACCGCCCGTTCCCGTAATTCCTAAAACTGGAACGTGAACCGTTTTTGCCATTTCCGCTACTTGCGCCAAGATTGCTTTGGATTCCTCCGGGAAATTTTCTGCTGCAGAAATAATCCGTGCTATTGCAGGCACATTTTTCTCTTGTACATGCTTTACTTCCTCCGAAACATTTTGCCCAACAGGGAAATCCGATTTTTGAATTAAATCGTTGATCATTCCTTGTAAACCCATCGTTCTTCCATCGTCCGGGTGGTAAATGCGCGTGATTCCGTAATCTTGTAATTCCTGGATCTCAGAAGGCAAAATCGTTCCGCCACCACCACCAAATATTTTGATGTGCGGCGCGCCTTTTTGCTTCAAAAGATCGAACATGTATTTGAAATATTCCGTGTGTCCGCCTTGGTAAGAAGTCATTGCGATTGCTTGCGCATCTTCTTGAATAGCGCAATCTACCACTTCCTCCACGGAACGGTCGTGTCCCAAGTGAATTACTTCACAACCAGTAGATTGAATAATTCTTCGCATGATGTTTATTGCGGCATCGTGTCCATCGAACAATGACGCAGCAGTTACGATTCGTACTTTATTTACGGGTTTATAGGGCTCTATTTTTTCCATTTGCTCTTTTTGAATGTTTTTTAGCGTCGTAAAGGTACAAAATTGTAGAAAATAATGGCACTTTCCGTAAACAACTGCGCATGGGGATGGTAGGTTTGAAATGGGGATTTGGGAGCTTTGGAAAATGGGGGGTTTTTACTGTTTTTAGTAAAAAAAGAATTTGTTTTAAACAGCTAAAAAAAAATAAAAACACACCTAAGTAAAATTATCATGCCCCGACCAGAAAGCAACTCTTTTTTACTAATTTCGTTTTATTCAAAATTTGATTAAATTTAAACTCCAAATGTTTTTTTACAATTGGAGTTTTTGCTACATCGATTTAGTATACTGATTTAATTGATTTATTATAAAAAACTACTATTATGAAATGTTTACATTTCTTATTCTTTTTGATTTCAAGTTGCAGTGCGCTTTTTGCGCAAACACGTATGCAAGGGATTTCCGAAATGCGGGATCTTTCCGCTTCGCACCCAAAAGAAAACAATAATCTAAGGGAAACTTCAAGTGCTGAGAGTGAATCGGAAAAAGCCTATTTGGTTGAGAAATATATTCCGGAAGAATTTAGAAAACACCCTGAATTTTTAAAAAAATCGCTCGAAATTGCAAGCGTAAATATTGAGCTCATTCAGTATCGAACGGAAAACCAACGCACATTTATTGATCTCAATCACCAATACCACACGCAAACAACGGGTGGTGTATTCCATTACAAAGACGCTAAAAACAATTGGATTAGCATACAAGAATCCTTAACCTTTGATGGGGAAAACGCATCTAAAATTGGTATTTTCAGCACTGAATTGCCCATTTCTGTTGCTTCCGAAAGTGGGGAAACGCGCATGCAACTTGTTAAGTCCAGTTCAGATTATTATACATTTGGTAAAAATACCGCCATTCGATTTTTGGATGAATATTCGGAAGTGCTATCCACGCTTGAAAAGAACCAAGAAATTCCGGATGCTGCACTAGGTTTATCGACTTACCGCTTAAAAAATATTTTTCCTAACATTGACAGGGTCCAGGAAATAAACTATTGGAGCGTTAAAACAGATTACCATTTACAAGAAAAAATGCTTGTGCCAGCTGCATCGGTTTTCGTAGAATTAGTAGACGAAGTTACTTTGCCAATTGGCTGGGAAATTTCGCCTTACGAAGGAACAATGAACACCTTTGGTTGGCAAGGAAGTTTGGCGATTTTAGATGAAAATCAGCAGATAAAAGGAATTATCAGTGCGGCACAAATTTTTGATTCTTATGGAAGTGAAAGCAAAGAACAGGCAGCTGAACACTTGATTGGAGGAGCGTATACGTTGGTTAAAACCAAAAACGGGTATTCCATTCATATAAAAATGCCAGCGGATTATTTCCGAAGAGAAGATTTAGTTTACCCGGTTATCATTGATCCAACAGTTTCCAATACCTTTACTACAAATAAGGCTTTACAAGATAAATTCACGCTTTTCAACGCCAATTGTCAAGCGGTGCTCGTGCAAACTTTTCCAATATCCTCTTTTCAGGTAACTGGAACAAACACCACATATCAAATCTGGGCGAAAGGTTATATCACAACGAGTGGTTTTACAACGTATTACGCGGATAAAGAAGAACAACGCTCTAGAGTTGGTGCAAATGGCAACTGGACAGCCACACAATTTGGATTCGGAACAAACTTTGGACCTGCAAATAGTTTTTACTACACGCCTGCAAATAATGGACTTTGGTACACCTTGAATAACCAGACAATTGCAAATGGCTGCTACCCTAATCAGAATACGATTCAATATATTTGGCAAGGATACCAAACATTTTATCCCCAGCCCGTTAATGCTGTAGCTAATATTTATGGATGTGTTACCAATTTTCAAGAAATGGTTGCCAATACTTGGCTAGTAACAACAACGTACAATGCAATTCAAGCATCTGTTACCGCAAGCGCTTCCATTTGTTCCGGTGGAAATGCGATTTTTTCCATAACTGGAACTGGTGCATCCGCTGTTGTTTACAATATCAATGGTGGTTCAAATTCAACGAGTCTGTTGAATAGCGCAGGAAATTCTGTCGTTACCCTTACAAATGTCACGACGACACAAACCATTAATCTTGTTAGTATTGCGTTAGGATCTTGTTCGGTTCCCTTAACAGGAACGGCAACTGTAACGGTTTCTCCCGCACCAATAGCTGCAATTGCCGCTGGAGGACCACTGATTTTTTGTCAAGGCGGAACAGTTGCATTAAACGCAACGGTTGGAGCAAATTATGCGTACCAATGGTTTTTGAATGGAACTGCAATTGCCGGACAAACAACTAATTCGCATGCTGCAGCGGCTTCCGGTTCTTACACGGTAACGATTACAATAAATGGTTGCTCGGCAACATCCGCAGCAACAATTGTAACCGTGAATCCGTATCCGACAGCAACAATTACTCCCGCAGGAGCAACAACTTTTTGCCAAGGCGGTTCGGTCGTGTTGGATGCACCAATTGGAGCAGGAAATAGCTACCAATGGCAATTGAACGGTGTTGTAATTCCTGGACAGACAGGAGCTTCGTATACTGCGAATGCAAGTGGCTTGTATGCAGTAGTTGTAACCGCAATTGGTTGTGCTTCAACTTCCTTAGAAACAAGTGTAACCGTGAATGCCTTTCCAGGAGCAATTCTGGCGGTAAGCGGACCTACAACTTTCTGCGATGGTGGATCGGTAGTTCTATCCGCGCCTTCCGTTCCTGGATTAACTTACCAATGGCAATCCGGTGGAATTGCAATTCCTGGTGAAACGAATTCTAGTTATACTGCAAACACTTCCGGTTCCTATATTGCGGAAATAACATTGAACGGTTGCGTTTCCACATCTTTGGCAACGGTTGTCGTTGTTAATTCCTTTCCTGTGGCAACAATTACACCAAACGGAGCTACAACATTTTGTCAAGGCGCATCGGTTGTTTTAACTGCAAATGCTGGCACTGGACTAAGTTACCAGTGGGAATTGAATGGAACGCCAATTTCTGGTGCAACCAATGTTTCTCAAACAGTTTCTGCAACAGGCGATTACAGTCTAACGGTCACGCAAAATGGTTGTTCAACCACTGAAAATCAATTGGTTGTTGTCAATTCACTCCCAACAATTACGGTGAACAATCCAACTATTTGTCCAAATGAATCCGTTGTAATTACTGCAAATCCTACACCAAGCGGTGGAACATTTATCTGGTCTTTGGGTGCGCAAACAACGAATTCCATTACGACAACGGCGGCTGTTACAACGCCATTTACTGTGGAATATACAGCGCCAAATGGCTGTGAAGTAATAGGAAATGGCATACTTACGGTGACAACTGTTTTAAATGGAACCGTACAGGTAAATAATCCGAATATTTGTTTGGGCGACGTTGCTGTTTTAACAGCCAATCCATCAATTCCAGGTGGAACGTATCTTTGGTCGCCAGGAGGACAGACAACGCCAGCAATCAGTGTTTCACCGAATACAAATTCTACGTATAGCGTAGTGTATTCCTTAAATGGTTGTTCAGCAGTTTCTGTAGTTGGAACTGTAACGGTAAATTCTCCGCCACTCGTTAGCTTCTCCGCTGATAATTTAACGGGTTGTTCCCCGTTGAATGTAACGTTTACAAGTACAGGAGCACCAGCATCCTTTTATTCTTGGAATATGGGCGATGGCACACAAATTTCCGGTGCTACCGTGAATACCACTTTTACAACAGCTGGTTGCCACGATATAACGCTTACAGCTACTGAAAATGGTTGCATAGGAAATCAAACTTTGGTTAATTATATTTGTGTCAATCCTGTTCCGGAAGCGTCCTTTTCGACAAATATTTCAACATTTACAGAAAATACACAAGCCGTTTCTTTTTCGAATAATACAACTGGAGGACAAACGTACAATTGGAATTTTGGGGATGGAACAAGTCCTTCGACGGAGTATGAACCGCAGCATAATTTCTCCAATACGCTGGAAGGTTATACCATAACACTTATCGCCTATTCTGGTGCTTGTTTGGATGAATTTTCCCTGTTTATTCCATACCAGGAAGAATTACTATTCTTTATTCCGAACACGTTTACGCCGGACGATGATTTTTACAATCCTACTTTTCAACCTGTATTCACTTCTGGATTTGATCCATACGATTACACACTTTCGCTATATAATCGCTGGGGAGAACTGATTTTTGTTTCTCAAAATGCTTCCGTTGGTTGGAATGGAACATTTGGTGCAACCGATGCAAAAATATGCCAAGAAGGAATTTACACGTGGAAGATAGAGTTTAAGGTACTTGCAACGGATGAACGAAAAATCGTTTCCGGACACGTGAATTTGATGCGCTAAGGATTAAAACAGTGGAAATGTAGGATAATTTAATCCTTACTTTTTCGTTGCAACAAGTGAATACACCATTGGGATTTTGAAATCAATGTGTTTTATACGGAATTTTTTCGGCTCAAATTCAATGGTGTTTTGAAAGCAATTATATGGTGAATAATCGATTTCCTCGAGCGAATTAATTTCCAGCTGATTCTCTAAAAGACTGTTAACGACTTCACCAAGTCCATGGTTCCACATGATATAATCTTCGTTTAAATCCGCTTCTCTATCGGCGTAGGTCCCGGTTTCGGTCTCATAAATTGCACCCGTATTGAAATAATTGTAACTAATTTTTTGGAAATCGTCGTCAAACATCCAAACCACCGGATGAAATTCCACGAAAACAAATTTACCACGGGTTTTTAGAAACTCAGAAACGATTTGCGCCCATTTTTTGATGTCCGGTAACCATCCTATTGTGCCGTAACTTGTATAAACGATATCAAATTTTTCGGTAAGTAGCTTCGGCAAATCATAGATGTCGCAGCAAATAAATTGTGCATCGATACCAGATTGCGCAGCAAATTTTTCCGCATATTCAATCGCTTTATCCGAAAAATCAACTCCGGTAACATTTGCGCCCATTCTGCCCAAGGAAATCGTAT
>CAIYXD010000229.1 GCA_903930085.1 uncultured Flavobacteriia bacterium | reverse complement strand
TTTTCGAAACAAGGAAGCGTAAAATGTACACGCAGCCAAATACGTTCCTTCCACGCTCGGATGCGATCCATCCGAAGAATATAAATTAATTGTTGGATACGTATCTCGAACATATTTCCAAGCAACGCCAACTGGAGCAGTACTCGCTTGCGCAGAATCAGAAAATCGAACATAAGCATTGCGCAATCGTTCATTCATTTTGTTGAAGGTATTGATAGAATCCCATTGCATATCTCCATTCTGCCTTCCCCAAGTCATGAAATAAACCGCCTGTGAGCAATAATTATTGGCGTAAATACTATCCGCAAGAGAAACAGCGGGAGGAAGCGTAGCAGAATTAACTTGTGAAGTAGGAAAACTCGGTTCTTGACTTTGTCCCTGTAAAACAATAAAATCCCAAGGTCTTGCCTGAATTTTAGTATGCGTAAGTGGATCTACCAAATGGTTTTGAAAAGTATATCCGCCATTCAATTTCGAATCCAACGTTACAACATCTCCCAAAGAATTGGTCAAGTTAGAAAATACACTCGGCAAATCGTTTGTTTGAACATAACTGTTTCCAATAAATAATACCGAAATACTGTCCTGAGAAAAAACAGAAACGGTGCATAATGTGCATAAAAAAAGGGCGATTTTCATTTTTTAATTTCTATTTGATTAACAAGTTAGATTTATTTTAAGATACAAAGTTACGCTTAGTTTCAATTTTAAGCCTACTTTTATGTAGTGATTTTTACGAGTAGCTTCTCATAGATTATTTAATACTTACAAGATGCGTAATCCAATACTTTCAAGTATATTTTTCTTCTTCCTAGTTACGTGTGCAAAAGCACAATTCAATTTTGAACATTCTGATTCGATTGAAGTGAAAAATGGAACTCAAACTCTAGATCTTGCTTGGGCTGGTGGATTAAGTTACGCTCAGTTTTCGGATATTGATTTTGATTTTGATGGGGATTTGGATCTTTTTGTTTTCGACCGAAGCAGCGACAATATCCGTATTTTTTTGCAGGTTGAAATTAATGGAATTAAACAGTATAAAGTCCAGCAAAACGCACACTTATTTTTTCCGCAGGATATTCGTTACCGTGCCACTGCGAAGGATTACGACAACGATGGCAGAAATGATCTCTTTGTTTACGGCATCGGTGGAATAAAAGTATATCGAAATGTTGGCGATGCAAGCAACGGTTTACAATGGGTTCTGGCAAAAAATCTATTGTATTCGGATTATTCCGGAGCGCAATATAATTTGTACGTAAGTTCCGCGGATATTCCAGCAATTGTTGACGTTGATGGTGATAGCGATTTGGATATCCTTACATTTCATATTGGCGGTGAACACATGCAATACCACCAAAATCAGAGCATGGAACTTTATGGAACAGCAGATTCCTTGATTTTTGTTTTGAAAAATGAATGTTGGGGCGGTTTCCGAGAGGATATTAATACGAGCAGCGTTTATTTAAATGATCAAACCTTGCCTTGTACCACTGGAAATGTAACCAATCCGGAATTACCAGAAGATACAGGTTCATTTACGAAACCCACAGAGGCTATGCCGAAACATTCAGGCTCTACCGTTCTAGCAATTGACATAGATAATTCGGGCGTGCTGGATCTTATTTTAGGCGATGTTTCCTTTCCAAACCTAAATCTATTGATCAATGGCGGAAGCTCGCCCAATACGAATTCGGTGATGGTTAGCTCCGACAATTCTTTTCCTGCTAATTCGCAACCAGTCAACATGCATTTATTTCCCGCTTCGTTTTATGTAGATGTAGATTTTGATGGAAA
>CAIYXD010000228.1 GCA_903930085.1 uncultured Flavobacteriia bacterium | reverse complement strand
TGCAAATCTCGAAACACTTGCTAAGAAATTAGTTCAAGTTGTATATGAAGCGGATTATAACAAAAGAGCCGTGATCATTAAAGAAATGGAAGATCTTGAACACCAAAATGATATTTTAACACACAATATCTTTTTAGAGTTAGGAAGAAATTTCATTACGCCGTTTGATAGAGAAGACATCCACAGTTTGGCTTCCGCATTGGATGATATCGCGGATTATATGTATGCTTCTGCTAAGAAAATGAACTTTTACAAGGTAGATCCAACAACAGATTCTGGGATTCAAAAAACGGCTGACGCCATTTTACTTGCTGTATTGGCGGTTAACGAGGCGGTTGTGGAATTGCGCAATTTGAAAAACACACAAAAAATTATTGAGTGTGTCATCAAAATCAATAGCATTGAAAACAGTGCAGACGATTTATTCGATTTAAGTATTGAGAAATTATTTGATTCTGATGTTGACGCAAAAGAATTGATTAAAAAACGCGAAATCTACCAAGTAATGGAAATCGTTACAGATAAATGTGAAGACGCTGGAAATGTAATTGAATCCATTGTGGTTAAATACGCTTAATTCACTATTCTTACTTTAAAATCGTAACGTATGTTTACATTATTAATAGTTGTAATTGTTATTGCATTACTGTTTGACCTTGTCAATGGTTTTCACGATGCTGCAAATTCAATTGCCACAGTTGTTTCCACAAAAGTTCTAACACCAGTACAGGCTGTAATTTGGGCGGCGTCTTTTAACATTCTTGCGTTCTGGGTTTTTGACATGAGCGTTGGAAATACGGTTGCAAAAACGGTTGACAATAGCGCGATTGATCTTTGGGTTATTCTTGCCGGTTTATTAGCTGCAACGTTTTGGAATTTATTAACCTGGCGATTAGGTATTCCATCTTCCTCTTCGCATACGCTGATTGGTGGATTTGCAGGTGCTGCCGTCGCACATGCTGGATTTGATGTGATTGCTGGCGGCGAAATTCTAAAAGTAGTTTTGTTTATTTTCTTGGCACCATTAATTGGTGGTTTTATTGCTTTTATTATTGCCTTAGTGACCATCAGTAGATCGTTTTGGAAAAAAATGACCGTAATTTTAATTCTGAGTTCCATTACTACCTATTTCATGTTATACATGATAGAATTTATGGACATGAAGCCCGTAATGATGTACATCGTTGTTGGAATGTTGGTGGTGTTTATTCTTGTGTATATCTGGTTTGAAATTGCACATGGCAAAAGACCTTCTGCGATGAAGGAATCCAACATGCACAAGCGTTTGCAATTACTTTCCTCCGCAGCATTTTCCCTTGGACATGGTGGCGCGGATTCGCAGAAAGTAATGGGGATTATTTGTGCAGCCTTAATGGTGTATGCTAATTTCGTTCGAGAAGGAAAAACAGATGTTGCCCTTCCACAGTATTTGCAGGTTACCGAATTAATTCAAATTGAATATAAATCGGCAGACGGAAAAAAGGAAAAGTTCAAACCGACTTACGAAGATGGAAAAACACTTCTTGTTTACACAAATGGCGACAAGATTTATGACCACAAAACAAGTGAGTTGATTTTTAACGATACACAATTCAACGCTGGGTATTCACACGCAGGTGTCTTCAAAGAATACATTAAAGAAGGAGAATTGTTAGCGGAACACAAAGTAAAAGCAAAAGTTCACTCCGACACAATGCCATTCTGGATTGCTTTCGGATGTTACTTTATGATTGGTATTGGAACGTTGATGGGCGGGTGGAAAATCGTTAAAACAATGGGAACCAAGATTACAAAAGTTACACCTTTGGAAGGTGTTTGCGCCGAAACGGCTGGTGCACTTACGCTATTTACGGTAAGTCAAATGGGAATTCCAGTTTCTACAACGCACACTATTACCGGTTCCATTATCGGAGTTGGTGCAATTAGAAGATTGAGCGCAGTGCGCTGGGGTGTTACCATTAATTTATTGTGGGCGTGGATTTTAACTATTCCTGTAAGTGCCTTATTGGCAGCAGGTTTTTACTATTTGATCCACCTTTTTGAATTGGATACAATGCTGAAATAAACAGCATTCACTATACATTTTACGTAAAAGGAGGCGAATTCGTCTCTTTTTTTTGTTCCAGCTTGCGTGCACGTTACGAAACTTAGGCTAAAAAACAGCAGAAATTTCTTGTTTCAGTTTGCACACCCGATACGAAACTGTCTTTCCTAAATAGTTGAAATTTCTGCTTCTCGTGCGGTTTTGCGTTAGGGATTGCAGTGAAAATCCTTTTGTTTTTTTAACAAAAGATTGGAACGGAAAGCCCGACCCGAAGGGTAACGCCCAAAAATAAAAGCAACAGCTTTAGTTGTTATAGCTACACGTTCAATTCTTATTCGAAAACACGTGCAGAATTCCCTCCTTTTTTATACTTTTAGTGCACAAAAGAACAAAACCCTATGAAAGATAATTATCCGCGTCGCTCCTTCCTCGGCAAGCTTACTCTCGGTATTTCATCGCTAGTAGCATTGCCATTTATTGGTTATACCCGCAACAATTCAAAAGATTCAAAATCGATGTCAACATCCGCTAAAATTATAAAAATCAAACCGCTAAGTTTTCAATGGGAAACGGCTGATCCGTTTTTGTTTTGCGTGCACCACGAAGATAAATTCCCGAAAGGAAATGCTAAAATGGGACCCGTCTCTTCTTTGGAAGGGCGTTATCTTGGACAAGATTTCATTATCAAAGATGGTTTTAGAATGTATCACGGAACAGAAGTTCCTGGCTTTCCTGGGCATCCACACAGGGGTTTTGAAACAATAACCGTTGTGCGCGAAGGATTGGTAGACCATGCCGATTCTACTGGCGCAGCAGGACGCTACGGCGATGGCGATGTGCAATGGATGACCGCTGGAAAAGGCGTTCAGCATTCCGAAATGTTCCCGTTGCTGCAGGAAGACAAAGAAAATCCGATGGAATTGTTTCAAATTTGGCTAAACCTTCCTGCGAAAAGCAAAATGGTTGAACCGCATTTTAAAATGATCTGGGAAGAGCAAGTGCCGAAGTTTCAAGAAACCGACAGCGCGAACAAGCTTGTAACGATCGAAGTGCTCGTTGGGAAACTTGGAAAGCACTCCTCCTCTACTCCACCGCCAGACTCTTGGGCGTTTGATCCAAAAAATGAAGTTGCAATTTGGAACATTCAGCTGGATCCTGGAGCGCATTGGACGGTTCCGGCTGCTTCAGAAGGAATCAACCGCACCATTTACTA
>CAIYXD010000227.1 GCA_903930085.1 uncultured Flavobacteriia bacterium | reverse complement strand
TTTATAGATGGCGTTTCCCAAAGAAAAGGTGATTTTCCAATCGGTAGCAAAAGAGATTACATGAAATTCACCGTTCATTTGGACGATTTCAAAGACGAGGTAATTTTCTATAAAAGCAATAAATCCGATAGATGGTGGATGGAAGTGCCTTACCCGCCTCAAAAAGGATTAAAATATGAACGCCACCATTTGGTTCCCTGCGACATGAATGACTACGAAAGGGCAATGAAAAATGAAATTCCAGATTTATGGTGGAAAACCTATCAAAAACTAGGTTGAAAATAATCAAAATCACAACTCCTTTAAAGTGTATTAGTTAGCTGTTAAAACTATCTTAATATTTCGTTTATATTGGGATGGAATTAAAAAAAATTTCATTTGTAAATAAAAATAATTATTTTAGTCGCCAATTGAAGAGGTTTTAATCGACCTTTTCAACCATTAACCTCAAGTGAAAAGGAGCTGTATGAAGAAAAAAATTATTCTCTTAACGTCATTTTTATCCCTTGCTACTGGCGCTATTGTTGCGCAACAGGATAAATTGCTCACGCATTTTATTTACGATAAAATGAGTATTAATCCAGGTGAAACAGGTTTGGATGATGGAATTTGTGCTACCACGATTTACCGTAATCAATGGGATAAAGTTAATGGCGCACCTAATTCCGCAGTTCTAAATGTGGAAGCAAATGCTAAACGGTTTGGCGGATTTGGACTTTCGTTTTTTCACGATGCAATCGGATTTAACCGTCAAAATAATGTTCTGTTGAATTATGCATATCCATTAACGGTTGGTAATGCCGGTATTCTTGGCATTGGTGTTGGAGTTGGTATCGTAAATTTTGGAATGTCGCCAGTTTGGGTTCCACCAACAACTTTAGTTGATCCAACACTTCCAGCTTCTTTTTCTGCGACAAATTTGGATTTAAATTTTGGTTTGTACTGGAAAGGTAAGTCCGATTACTATGTTGGTCTTTCTTCTACGCATTTGAATGAATCTCTATTGAAACAAACTGTAGGGACAATTGACCAAACGTATCAGACTGCAAGACATTACTACATTATGGGTGGAAAAAAATTCCTAGATGTAGCAGGTGGTGATATCGATGCTCAAATTTTAATGCGCACGGATTTAGTGAAATTTTCTGCGGATATAAATGTACGCTACATGTGGAGAGACATAGCATATGGTGGTTTAACCTATAGAACAATTGATGCTGTCGGTTTGATGATTGGTGGAAAGCCATTTCAAGGAATCGATATGACTGTTGGATATTCCTACGATGTTACAACAAACAAGCTTGCTAGTGTTTCAAGAGGTTCTCACGAGATCCTTTTAAAGTACTGTTATTACATACCATTGCCACCAATTACCAGGTCAAATCACCCAAGATGGTTGTAATATTGAAAAAAAATACGAATATTTGTAACCATTTTTGAGCAGTATCCGTTATATCTCAAAATATAGTTCCTGTAGATTGTTAAAATTGATATCTGGAAGTAGATAAAATAAAGTAGAATGAAAAAACTTTTGTTAATAGGTTTATTAGGTGTAGTACTTGCTTCTTGTAGCACAAGAACAGGACATCTAACAGGTGCGATGGGAAGACCATTGTATAATCCTGAGATCCCTTTGGGGATGGTATACGTGCCTTCAGGTTCCTACCAGATGGGTGAGAACGATCAGGATGTTCCGTTTTTGCACCAAACGCGTGCGAAAACTGTTTCCGTGCAGGCATTCTACATGGATCAAACGGAAATATCTAACAACGAATACCGTCAATTTGTGGAATGGGTGCGCGATTCTATCGCTCGTGAAACATTGTATTTAAATCCATCGGATAGAACAAGTGGATACGACAATGAGGATTGGGCAGATGAAGATGCTGAGCGTTTTATCAACTATGAAGAAAGATATTTAGACGAAGGTGCAATGGAATACGTTGAATACGATCCATCTGACCGTGAATTAAACCGTTCTGTATTCAACTTGAACTGGGATCGTCAATTGGATTATTCAGACCCTTCAGTTGTTCCAATTCTTGCAGACATGTATTATATTCAGCCAGAAAGGTTCTACAAAAGAAGAGAAATTGATGTTCGTAAGTTGATGTTCCGTTATTTCTGGATTGATTATCGTGAAGCGGCGAAACGTGGAAGAATAGACATCAAACAAAACGGTTTCGAGGCATCAACAGGCGTTCAAGATCCAGGAAGTAAAGCGATTGAAGATCACCGTGCCTTGCAAACTCCACCGCATCCTTTTACTGGGGATCCGCAAGGACAAGACAAGGATTTGGGTTATTTTAATAAGAAAGGACAAAACAATGCAATCAGAGGGCACGAAAATCGCGGACGTTTTGTTATAGATGAGATTATTAATGTTTATCCGGATACATTATGTTGGGTAAGAGATTTTACATACTCATTCCATGATCCAATGACTAACATGTACTTTTGGCATCCAGCGTATGACAATTATCCAATTGTTGGTGTAACGTGGTTTCAAGCAAAAGCATTCTCTGTTTGGAGAACGCAATTATTGAATAACTGGTTGGTAGCAATGGGAGATATTTTTGTGAATGATTTCCGTTTGCCATCTGAAGCAGAATGGGAAAGAGCATCTAGAGGTGACTTAAGTATGTCTCAATATCCTTGGGGTGGACCATACATCCGAAATGAAGCTGGTTGTTTCCTTGGTAACTTTAAACCAATGCGAGGACGTTATTTCGAAGATGGTGGTTTCCATACGGTGAAAGTATTCTCTTACAATCCAAATGGATGGGGATTATATTGTATGGCTGGAAACGTTGCAGAATGGTGCGAAACTGCTTTCGATGAGTCCATGTATGAATTCTCGCACGATTTGAATACAGATTACAGATACGATGCAATGGACTGGGATCCACCTTCGATGAAAAGAAAAGTTTTACGTGGAGGGTCTTGGAAAGATGTTGGATACTATTTACAGAATGCAACACGTACTTTTGAATACCAAGACACTGCAAAATCTTATATTGGTTACCGAAATGTGATGACTCACCTGGGAAGAGGTGGTAAAGACTTCACAAGAGAAGGTGGCGAAGAAATTCGAAGCGATATTCAACTTCGTTAAGAATACAACAAACAAAAAAGTAGTAAATTTTTAACCCTAAAAAAGGAAAACTATGAAACCAGGAAGTAAAGGATGGAAAGTATTTATGTCGAAGTTGTACGGTTTTGGTGCAGCAATCGTTATTATTGGAGCAATGTTTAAAATTCAGCACTGGCCAGGTGCATCCCCAATGTTGGTAGTTGGCCTGAGCGTTGAAGCACTTATTTTCGCATTCTCAGCATTTGAACCATTACACGAAGATCCAAATTGGGAGCTTGTTTATCCTGAATTAGCAGTTGGACATTCAGATGATTTAGATCACGCTGCAATTTCAAAAGGAAAAGGAAAAGGCATCACAGATCAATTGGACAAAATGCTGGAAGAGGCTAAAATTGATAGTCAACTTTTAGAACGTTTAGGCGATGGAATGAGAGCGCTTGGAGAAAATGCAGCTCAATTAAAAGGTGTTACTTCTGCAGCAGCAGCAACAGATTCTTATGTTTCTAGTTTGCAAGCAGCTTCTGATAAGGTTTCTTCTTTGTCTGATGCATACGAAAGAGCTTCTGTTTCTATTTCTGGAATGACTTCAAATGCACAAGAAGGTGAATCTTTCGGAGAACAAATGCAAAAAGTTTCCAAGAATCTTGCTGCTTTAAATAATGTATATGAATTGCAATTGAAAGGTTCTGCTGCTCACCTTGAGTCTACAGAGAAATTCCAATCTCAAGTTACAGAGATGATGTCTAATCTTGCTGCTTCTACCGAAGACACTAAAATGTACAAAGAGAACATGGCAATGTTATCCAAGAATTTAACTGACTTAAACAACGTTTACGGAAATATGTTAAAAGCTATGACAATAACTAAAGCATAATCGTAGGATTATCTTTTAGTGTATTGGAATTGAACATTAATTTATTGTAATCAATAATATTTAATTAATCATGGCAGGAGGAAAAGAAACCCCTAGACAAAAGATGATCGGTATGATGTACTTAGTACTTACCGCACTTTTGGCTCTTAACGTATCAAAGTCTATTCTTGATGCATTTGTTGCGATAGAAGAAAACATCCAGATCTCGAATGAAAATGAATTCACTCGTGGTCAGGAGAAATATTTAGCATTGAAAGAAGTTTCTGAAGATAAATCTCAGAAAGATGTTCAAGTCAAAGCGCTAAAATTAATGAAGACCGTATCGCAGATTGATAAAATGACTGCACAGCGTATCAAGTTTATCGATGACTTAAAAATCGAAATATTAGATGCTTGTGGAGAAGAAATCAAAACTACCGGTACAAAGGAAAGTATCATTTTTAAAGCGTACGATACCAAAGAACCATTGAAACCAATTCGTATGAAGTTGGAGCACGTTCAAGGTATGGATAAATACGATGAAGCGATGCACATTATTATTGGTGAGGATATTACTAAACCAACTGGTAAAGGTGTTGAATTGTGGAAAACGTATAATAGCTATAGAAAAGAGCTTACAGAATTAATTGCAAGTTCTGTAATTGTTGAGAAAGGAAAACCTGCATTTAATTTTAATGCCCCTGAAATCAATAAATTTTCCGACATGTTGGATTTATCCAAGCAAGTAGATAAAGCAATTGAAAGTTCAAAAGTTGCACAAGACGATAAAGAATCGATCAAGAAAATTTATATTTCTTTGACGAAAAGCGAAAGAAGCGTTGTGCACGATGTGCCAAATGTTCATTGGATAGGAAAAACCTTTGACCATTCGCCAATTGTAGCTGCTCTGGCTTCCTTATCCTCCATGCAAAAGGAGATTTTAACTGCTCGTGCAGATGCTGTTTCAATTATTAGAGCGCGTGTTGGTGGCGGAGAATATTCTTTCAACAAAATTATGGCACTTGCTTACGGTCCTGAATTGGCTAATACAGGTGATGAAGTAAAAATTGAAGTATTAATGGCTGCTTTCGATAGCGATAAGCAACCGGAAGTTACCTATGCTGGAAAAGTCGTAACAGATGTTAAGGATGGTAAAGGTGTAATTACTACTAAAGCTTCAGGTGGAAATGAAATGGTATTAAACGGTTTTATTACCATCAAGAATAAATCTGGAATGCCAAAGACAGAACCTTGGTCAAAAACAATCAAAATAATGAAGCCGCAAGGAAATGCATCACTTCCTGAAATGAATGTGTTGTACCGTGATTATGACAATAAATTGTTAGCTGTAGCATCTGGTTATGAAAAAACAATTGTTACTATTTCAAATGGTGTTTCATTGAAGCCAGGAAGTTATGCGATTGATGGAAAACAGATAAATGGACACATTGTGCGTCCTTCTGGAGCATCAAAAACGTGTGAAGTATTTGTATCAGGTCAAAATACATTGACGAAGAAAACGGTAAAATTAGGTAGTTTTCCATTCCGAATCAAGAATTTACCTCCACCAACATGTTTCTTTGGAAAAGCTTCTAATGGGGGATCGGCGTTGAAATCTGACGTAGTCCTTTCTGCTCGTTACGAAGATTCTCCTTTAAATGCAGTCTTTACGGTTGTAAGTTGGGAATTGGAATTTATGGGAAGAAGCGCTTCTGGTAATGGAAATATTATTAATGCTCAAGCAGCTTCTTTGTTGAAACAAGCTAAGCCAAATGCAACAGCTAGTTTTCTAGTGAAGTATAAAGGTCCAGATGGCAAGTTAAAACAAAGTGCTGTCGTTGTTAAACTTTAATTTTTTTAATATGAAAATGATTCATTTTTTATGTACACTTTGCTTTTGTTTAGGTACATTATCTTTTCAGGCTTGGTCACAACCAGAAGTAACTGGCGGACCATTGAATGTACCAACGAATGGTATAATAGATGGAGTGTACATGAAAGAGATCATTCCAACAAAGAAATTAATTGAGTACGAACACGTGCGTGAAGCAGATTATGTCTGGGGAAAACGTGTTTACCAGCGAATTGATTTGAGAGAAAAAATCAACCATCCAATCTACTTCCCTTTTGATGAAATTAGAGGAGAAAATGAATGGGTGAGAAATGCTTCACGTTGGTCACTTTGGACGATCATCCGAAATTCAATTGTTTACGGTGATTTAACTGTATTTGATAATGAAAATCCTAATGCTCTTGGAGTTTATGATGGTGATCAATTTAAATACCCAATTACTTCTGGTATGATGGGTGGAAACTATCAAAGTGATTCATTAATGAAGAAAGATATTAATCGTTTGTTAGGCGTATTAGCTCCCCCGAAGGTCGATGCACAAGGGAACTTCCTTGCACTTACAAGTATTTTAGATCCCGAATTGGATTCTTTAGATTTGGCTGGTAATCCGGTTTATCCTGCAAGAGAAATGATTTGGGTTACATCGCAGGATGTTGTTGCATATTATTTAAAAGAGGATTGGTTTTTTGATAAAGAAAGATCTGTTTTAGATTGTAGGATATTGGGTATAGCTCCTGTTGTTTACTTTGATTCAAAAAACAAACAAGTAATTACTGATTCTGAATCTGGAGCGATTTCTGGCGATATTCAATCTGAAAGAGCGTTGTTTTGGTTGTATTTCCCGCACTTGCGATACACATTGAATAATTATTTCGTGTACAACGATGCAAACGATGCGCAATGGATGAGTTTTGATGATTTATTCTGGAAAAGAAGATTCAACAGTACAATGTACAAAGAAAGTAATACGTACGATCGTAAAATTGAAAGCTACCGAACTGGCGCAGAAGCCTTAATGGAAGCGGATAGAATTAAAGAGGAAATCAGAACTATTGAACACGATGTTTGGAGTTTCTAATGACCTTTAAATAATGGAAAGCCTCAGGAAACTGGGGCTTTTTTTATGCATCTGTTTTTGCAATTTCAATTTTAGAGACCAAAATTCAACTTGGTTAGCGTCCTTTTTTATAAAATTGAAGTTTTAATTCTTATCTCGTTGTATCTTTGCAACATGATCAATTTGGAACAATTAGGCGTTCATTTGCCGCAAGGGTATTTATTTCAAAATTTAAGCCTTCAAATCAATAAAGGAGACAAAGTAGGTCTTGTTGGTAAAAATGGCGCCGGAAAATCGACCTTACTGCGTTTAATTGCTGGTTGGGATGCACCAACTGACGGTACTATTCACAAACCAAAAGAGTGTACTATTGGCTTTTTAACACAAGATATTAAAATTGATACAACACAAACGGTATTCGAATATTTAGA
>CAIYXD010000226.1 GCA_903930085.1 uncultured Flavobacteriia bacterium | reverse complement strand
TTGGTCGCAACAGAAAGCAGCGAAAGCAGCTGCTTCTGGTCGTTTGGCTGAGGAAATTACACCAATTTATATTCCGCAACGAAAAAAAGAAGCTTTGCGATTTGATACGGACGAATTTTGTCGACCGGAAACAAGTTTGGAGAGTTTGGCAGGATTACGCGCAGCATTTAGAAAAAATGGAACAGTTACCGCTGGAAATGCTTCCGGTTTAAACGATGGCGCTGCAGCATTATTGATTGCTTCAGAACATGCGGTTTTGACAAATGGACTAAAACCATTGGCACGAATTATTGGTGCTGCAGTTGCAGGAGTAGAGCCACGAATCATGGGAATAGGTCCAGTTTTTGCAGCGGAAAAAGTATTACAACGCGCAGGATTAACATTGGATCAAATGGATATTATTGAAATCAATGAAGCATTTGCTGCACAAGTTTTAGCATGTACCCGAAAAATGGGAATTGCTGACAACGATCCACGTATTAATCCAAATGGCGGCGGAATTGCACTCGGACATCCACTAGGAATGTCTGGTGCGCGTATTTTACTTTCTGCCGCACTGGAATTACAAAGAACACAAAAACGCTACGCACTGGTAACCATGTGTATCGGGGTTGGACAAGGATATGCCACGCTAATTGAAAGAGTATAATCCCAATGCTGCATTGGAAAATAAAATTACTACATTGAAAAAGACTTATTTTATTCTACTACTCGGTTTTTTCGCACTTTTTTCCTGTAGAAAAGAGAAGGCGAATTGGAATTCTGACTGGGTTTTACCGCTTGTGAACGATACACTTTCGTTGGAGAACAGTGTCAACGATTCTACCTTAAGTATTGGAGCAGGAACGTTTTACCAAGTTGATTTGTCCCGGACAATTTTGGATCTTGGAATTGAAGACCTTATTCAAATTCCGGACACTTCGATTGTACACACCTATAATAGCGTTGTTGCTTCTCTGAGTGTTCCGCCGGGCTTTAATGTTGTCAATGAAATTGAGGAACATGCAATTGATTTGAATGAAATTCAATTAAAAAAAATCCGCGTCAGTAAAGGAACAATCAACATGAAAGTGTTCAATCCTGTTGCTACGAAAACATTATTTACGATTGAATTGCCCGGAGTCACCAAAAATGGCGTAGTATTTCAGCAAAATTATGAAGCGCCCGCAGGTACAAGTGCAAATCCGGGAACAGAAACAGCAGTTTTGGATATTTCTGGATACGATTTGGATTTAACGGGTGTTTCGGGAGGCGAATACAATGTTCTTCAATCGCGATTGAATATTAAAACAGATCCAAACGGACCTACAATCCTACTTTTGAGTAACCAGACATTTAAAGTTGAAGCGGATTTTAAAAACATACAAATCGACTATGCACGCGGTTATTTTGGGAATGTTTCCGTTTCTGACACTTCAGATTATACAATTGAATTACTGAATTCCGTTACTGCGGGCTCGGTTGATTTGCCTGCAATGGCGTTGCAGTTTGAGATTTCAAATGGCATGAAAGTTACAGCGAAAGCTACCATTACAAAAGTGGAAAACACCAACAATTTAGGCAACACGGTACAACTTTCCAATTCGCAAATTGGTGCTCCAATCTATTTGAATGCAGCTACAGGTTCTTGGTCTAACATTACTAATTCCATGGAAATCATCGAATTCACAAGCGCAAATAGTTCTGTTGAAACGTACTTGGAAAACCTAGGCAAAACGCATACTTTGGGGTATAAGATTGAGCTAAATCCTTGGGGAAATACTTCTGGAGGCTGGAATGAGATTTTTCCGAATAGTAGATTAAAAGTAAAATTGAAAGCACAACTTCCTTTAGCTATAGGCGCGGATGGACTTACTTTAAGAGATACGTTTGATTTCGATGTTTCACAAAATTTGAATAAGTCGCACGTGGAGTCCGGTAAAATCATATTGAATGCTTCTAATGCGTTTCCGATTTCTAGTGCTGTGAAATTGGTTTTATTGAATGAAAATTCAGAAGTTTTGTATACCGTTTCTGGAACAAATGAAATCGTATCTTCCTTGATGGGAAGTGTAGATCCAAACGATGGAATGTTGAAGAAAAATTCGGAAGTTGAATTTGTTTTAACCGAAGCGATAGTGGCTAATTTAGATGCAATCAAAAAAGTTATTGTGGAAACCCAATTCAATACGCCAGATGCGAACGGTATTTCCAACCAGCAGGTATCTATTCCAGTTGGTGCATTTTTGGCAGTTAAACTGAAAACGAAGTTTAATCTTAAAACAATCCTATGATACGAAATAGTTTAATTGTTCTTTGTTTTGGTTGTTTTTCTGGTGTTTTTGGACAGCAACTTTTACCAATTCAATACGATACATCCTTGTATTCTCAGGAATTTTTTATGCAGGGATTGGCGGATTATGGCGCCACTTCCTTACACAATGATTTAACGAAAAAATTCCTTTATGGCGGCGCAATTACAAACGATATAAAAGATAGATCCAACAAAAGTCACAATGGAATTAATAGAGTTGGTGCAGATGTTAGCGGTGAAATGGAATACCGGAATTATTCCGTAAATCTTTTCAAAAAACAAAATCTTGGTTTCTTAGTAAAAGGTGGCTACTACAATTACCTTTCGCTAATCTATGCAAAGGATCTTTTTGGATTGGCATTTTATGGAAACGAATCCTATCTTGGTGAAAATATCGATTTTTCAGGAACGCGATTTTCTGCTATTTCGTTTCAGAAAGTAGGATTTGGGATAATCGACAAAAAAACAAAATCGAACGTAGCACTGAATTTTTATTCCATTTCCAATTTTTCCGAAGGTCAAATTCGCTCTGGACAATTATTTCAATCGGAGGATGGTGACTCGGTGAATCTTGGGCTAGATGGAACAGTTGAAATGGCAGCAGGCAGCAACTTTTTCAAAGGGTATGGAATTGGTGTAGATTTAGATTTTAAAATTCCAGTAATTTTTCGAGCCGACAAAGTTTCGTTTATTCAATTTACAGCAAAAAATCTCGGTGTAAGCTATTTAAATTCTCCAATAACCCGTTATTCTGCCGAAACAAATATTGCGTATACGGGTTTTGAATTCCAGCAATTGTATGGAGAATCCAGTATTTTGGATGGAAATATTTCTGTCTTGGATTCATTGGGAATTGATTCCACATCGGTTAAAAAAGTGCGTTTTTTACCAGGCTATTTTCAAGTAGGGAAAATTGTGGATGAGATGAATCCTGCGCGTATTCAAAGTTTTTTCGGATTGAGAGTTTATCCGTCGATTGCATACACGCCATTGTTATTTGCTGGAGCACAAATTAAAGCTTTACCATGGTTGGATTTTGGAGCACATGCATCGTACGGCGGATTCACGAATTTCCGGGTCGGATTGTATTCTCAAATTAAATTTTCCAGTTGGTCTTTTGGCCTCGCAACGGAAGATCTTGTCGGAATGGTTTCACCAAATGGCAGAGGTCAATCGATAATCACACGTTTAAGAGTTAAACTATGAAACCGTATTATTATCTTCTACTTGTAATTTGTCTGAACGGTTCTTTGAGCTTCGGACAAGTCAAATTTTTTAAAATCTTCACCGATAATGGCTACGATTATGGCCAAGGAATCGTGCAACTTGCGGATAGTTCCTACATGCTGACAGGAAGTTCCAGTAGTTTTGGTGATGCGCCATCGCAAGTTTACCTTATGAAATTGAACAGTTTGGGTGAATTTCAATGGTCAAAGAACTTCGGAGGAGTTGAAGGCGATTGGGGACGTCGTGTGTTGAATTGGAACGATAGTATTTTCTACGTCGCAGGGTATTCTGTTTCGCCTGTATCGGGATTTTTCACGAATTATTTATGGAAATACGATGCTGAAGGAAATCAATTATTGGAAAAACACTACCCGCATGCTGGATGGGACAAAGTAAATGATGCGATTTTCACTGCAGATTCCACTATTTATATGGTTGGTGAAACTACCGCAACACCGAACAACAATTTGAATTTTTACATTGTAAAAACGGATCAAAATGGGGATACACTCTGGACACGGAATTTTGGTTCCAGTGGCGAAGACAGAATTTCTTCCATAAAACAATTCAACGATACTACTTTTTATGCAGTAGGAGAAATCTCTAACTCAGATTCCTTGCTGACAAAAGGCGTGATTCTGAAATTTTACAGCAATGGGACTATTTCTTGGGTAAAACAATATGGGAAACATGGGAATTATGGGCTGAACGACTTTTTTATCCGCGGTGGAAACCTTTATTCTATTGGTAAACGTGTACATCCCAGTTTTGGAGATTTGGATGAATACCGTTTGACAACTACGATGGAAGGCGAATTTTTGGAAGAGTTTTCAGATCATTTCACAGGGAATATTTTCTACGAGCAGGTTACAAAATATGGTACGGATGGCAAGGTTTATATAGCCAGATATCGGCAAGATGGATTTTCAACTGCAGGAAGTGTAGATGTTGCAATTACACGCTACTACGACAATCTTGTTTGGAACAATTTAAATGTGGATGTCGCATTTCTGCAAGAAGATAGAAATTGCCAAATTATTCCAACGAGCGATGGTGGTGCAATTGCAACGGGATATTTAACCTTGGATGGACTCGGCGGAAGCAGCGTTTATGTAATTAAGATAGGGCCTAACGACGATTTTCCGATTGTAAATCAGGAGAATCTGGAAAGTATCGTTTCTATTTCTGAAATCACAGCAGTTTTGAAATCCGATTTTAGCGTTTATCCAAATCCTTCTAACGGAAAAATTACCATAAAATCTGAATTTATAGAATCCGTACACGTAAATATCCACAGCGTTTTAGGACAATTGGTATGGACTGGAGAGGTTTTGAATGGAACGGAGATTGAAACGCTGCGGTGGAACAAAGGTGTTTATTTTGTAGAATATACAGCAACGGATGCTGCAACAGAAATGCTGAAATTAGTTGTACATTAAATTCGTTTGGAACATTAATGTTCTAGACAAAGAGACTTTTATTGAATCTGTAATCTGCACTATTAATCCATTAAATTGCACCAAAACTTCTTTAAAAACGATTCTTTCAAGAATTTAGTAAAAACATTTCAAGGTAAGCATCAACTCCATGTTTGAATACAAATCAATATAGTATCTTTGCCAAAAAAAACACGATGAAAATCTACAATAATATATTGGAAACGATTGGGAATACGCCAATGGTTCGTTTGAATAAAGTCACGAAGGACGTTAAAGCAACGGTTTTAGCGAAAGTTGAAACTACAAATCCTGGGAATTCTGTAAAAGATAGAATGGCGGTAAAAATGATTGAAGATGCTGAAAAAGCAGGTTTAATCCATCCCGGCGGAACAATTATCGAGGGAACTTCCGGAAACACAGGAATGGGATTGGCCTTGGTTGCAATCATCAAAGGGTACAAATTAATTTGCGTTTTAAACGACAAACAATCCAAGGAAAAAATGGATATTCTCCGTGCAGTTGGTGCGGAAGTTGTTGTTTGTCCAACTGCTGTTGAACCGACAGATCCACGTTCCTATTATTCTGTTTCGCGACGTTTGGCTTCTGAAACGCCAAATTCATGGTACGTAAACCAATACGATAATTTATCCAATAGAATAGCACATTACGAATCAACGGGTCCGGAAATTTGGGAGCAAACGGGTGGGAAAATTACGCATTTTGTGGTTGGTGTTGGAACAGGAGGAACGATTTCCGGTGTTGGAAAATACCTGAAAGAAAAAAATCCGAACATTAAAATTTGGGGAATTGATACCTATGGTTCTGTATTCAAAAAATACAAGGAAACAGGAATTTTCGACGAAAATGAAATTTATCCGTATATAACAGAAGGAATTGGAGAAGATATTCTTCCTGCGAATGTTGATTTCGATATCATTGATCGTTTCGAAAAAGTGACGGATAAAGATGCAGCAGTTTACACGCGAAAAATTGCACGAGAAGAAGGGATTTTCGTTGGTAATTCAGCTGGTTCAGCAATTAAAGGATTGTTGCAATTGAAAGATGAATTAACGGAAGACGATGTTGTAGTAGTTTTATTCCACGACCACGGTAGTCGATATGTTGGGAAAATTTTCAACGACGAATGGATGCGAGAAAGAGGATTTTTGGAGGAAGATTTCAAAACGGCCGGAGAATTGGTAGCAAAGCATGAAAATACACCTTTGGTAACTGTTTTTGCGGAAGAATTGGTTTCCCATGCAATCGCAAAAATGCGCAAATTTGGAATTTCTCAAATTCCAGTGATGAAAGATGGTAAATTCGTTGGTTCCATTGACGATAGCCAAGTGTATAAATTGCTTGTGGAGAATACAGAACTGAAAGATGCTGCAATTTCTTCTATCATGAATGAAGCATTTCCGATTGTAACATCCAATACGCATTTGGAAGATGTTTGCAAATTAATCAATAAAAATACGCCTGCCGTTTTGGTGGAAATGCCAAACGGTGAACACCAAATTGTGACACGATACGATATTATTTCCGCAATGTCCTAATGGAAAAGATCTTCACAGATCAAATGAATCAAACAATCCGACTGGAAAATATTCCACGTCGGATTGTTTCGTTAGTACCTTCTCAGACAGAATTATTGTACGATCTTGGATTGGAGGAGGAAGTTGTGGGGATTACAAAATTCTGCATCCATCCCGAAAAGTGGTTTCAATCTAAAAAGAGGATAGGAGGAACAAAAAAACTGAATGTGGAAGCCATTCGTTCCTTGCAACCGGATTTAATTATTGGAAACAAAGAGGAAAATACCAAATCGGATTATACTGCTATACAAGAAATAGCGCCGGTTTGGATGAGCGATATCTTAACCTTGGAAGATGCATACGACATGATTCTTCAGCTTGGAACGTTGGTTGGGAAAGTTGAAAAATCCAAGGAAATAACAGAAAAAATTCGTTCTGAATTTGAACGATTACCTAAAATTGGAACGCCTAAAAGTGTGCTCTATTTTATTTGGCAAGAACCCTATTTTGTTGCAGGAAAAAACACGTTTATAGATGCTCTATTGGAAGCGTGTTCTTTCGAAAATGCATGTACACAAGACCGTTATCCAATTTATAATACGGAAAATGCCCTGAAACCAGATTTTGTTTTTTTAAGTTCTGAACCATTTCCGTTTAAAGCAAAACACGTTGCTGAAATGCAAGCGTTATTTCCGGATGCACAAGTTTTGATTGTAGATGGCGAATTCTTTTCCTGGTATGGATCCCGAATGCTTTATGCTCCAACTTATTTCAGGAAATTAATCCAACAACTGTCCAATAAGTAGAAAACGCGTAAGTTCTGTCATCGGATAATACGTTTTTTTGAAACGCATTTCACCTTCTAAATTTGCAATTTTATTTCCATTTTTAGAAAGTTTCAACTGCACAAATTCGGTATGTTCCGCTAAATTTTTACTTGCACGAAAGATTGGAAGCATCTCCAAAAAGGCTAACATCATTCCACCACCTTCTATAGAAATAAGCGGATTCAAACTACCATTAATATTTAAATAATAGGAGGTATTACCTTTTTCGAAAGTTGGCTTTTCCATGCGGCCGATATAAAACGAATTCGCCGTAACTTGTTTGAAATAAAGTTTCTCCGACTGAAACCGCATCGAATTTCCAACCAATTTATATCCTAAATACGATTGCAGTTCAGCATTCTCTAAGATTTTTTCTATTTCAACATTAAGTGAGCAAGTAACGAGCAGTTCCATTTGCGGAAGCACATAAAATCCGGAGGAATGGTTCACTATTTTCGTTCCATGATAATTTAGGGAAACTTCAGAGATTTCTGGAAATGAGGTGTTAAATTGTTTCAAAAAGAAATTCAAAGTGTCCGAAAGTAGAACTGGAACGAGTGATGTAGAAATATGCATGCCAGAAGGTTGAACGATTTTCCCCACCGTTTTTGGCTGAATCTTCGCTTTTTCATCCTGCGTAAGAATCCCCGAAAAATATAAACTTGAATTTTGAATGTCAATTCCTATATTGGATTTAGTGAAAAAAGAATGCATTCCGAACACACTTCCAAAAGTGCTTGTTTCGATTAATTTTCTGTCCCCATTTTTCAGATGAAGATTTGATTTTGGTTGCATTTCCGAAAGAATTTCCGCAGCAAATCTGTTTAAATTGGTTGGTAAATCGCCTTTCTCACTAGGAAAAAGTACTACACCAACATCCTTTTTTACCGCAAATGAATTTTTGCTCTTCGCCATGTTCTTTCGAAAGAGAATTCCGTTCGAGAGATTTACTAAAACACCACTAACTACAGTTTTTTTATAGGGCATTTCGAAGAAAACAATATCAGATAAATAGTCGATACCATAATTTTTCATTTCTCCATCCACTTTCGATTTCTGTAAAATGGTGGTTTGTATTAAATTCAGAATTTCTACATCTTTTGCTTCTACAAGTAAGGAGAACAGTGCTTTTTCAGCCACTTCTTTTCCATCCAGCACGAAAGTATACGTTGCATCTTTTGGAATGTAATTGGTGTTCTCAGAAGATTTTTCTTTTAAAAGTGATTCCGAAATCGTCCAAAACACCCAAATGATTGCGAGCACAGAGGCAACTGAAAGAAGAGAAAAAAGTGCTTTTTTATTTTGCATACGACAAAAGTAAAAGTATTTGTTTAATGGCTAACTTTACCGCTGAAATTGAAGTGTTTTTTTTAAACAATCGGAAGCAAGGAAAGGAATTTGCTCCGATTTACGTTCAAACGATTGTGCTTTGGGATTGCACTGCTTTATTTTAAACTAAAATAGAAATGAAATTTATTGTTCGCATAATATTGAAATTAATTGGCTGGAAAGTCGACGAAAAGGCGCCAGAAGGCCTAAAAAAATGCGTAATCGTTGTAGGTCCACATACGTCTAATTGGGATTTTATAATTGGAAGAATGCCATTTATTTTATACGGAATAAAACCGCGAATATTGATTAAAAAAGATTTATTTTTCCCTCCGCTTGGTTGGATTTTAAAAGCGTTTGGTGGCATTCCTGTCGATCGGAAAAAGAACAATAATATCACCGATATGGCGGTCAAATTATTTGAGGAGAACGAGGAGTTATATCTTGTTTTTACACCAGAAGGAACGCGCAGCTACAATGCAAATTGGAAAAAAGGATTTTACTATATTGCGCGAAAAGCAAACGTACCAATTTTGATCTGTTACATGGATTTTGAGAGAAAAATTGGTGGTTTTCACAGTATTTTTCATCCTACAGAAGATGTAAATAAGGATATCGAATCGATAAAAAAAATTCTTTCGCAATACAAAGGGAAATATCCGGAAAAAGGAATTTATTGATGTTTTTTAATTGCACCGGTTTTTTTGTCGAATCCAAACGGACAATGTTTGCAACCGCTTTTGCAGCAATAACCTCTTTTTAAATGGTAGGCTTCCGTGAAAATGATAAATCCCTCTTTACTAAGGTAGTATTCTTCTTGCGTCAAGGTGTTTTTCTTCTGAAATCCGGACATTTCGTTATTCATTCTGCAAATTTATTAAATTCTAAAGAAACGCCCTAACTATGTTTGATACAAAAAAGTCGATCGTTCAAGAATTGTTCTTACCACAGTTTAACAAGCGTAACATACAATTGTTCGTGAAAAGAGACGATCTAATTGATGAATTTGTCTCTGGAAATAAATGGCGAAAATTAAAATACAATATTGCCCATACAAAACAGCAGAAAAAAACTGGGATTTTAACTTTTGGCGGTGCTTTTTCCAATCATTTACTGGCAACGGCTTCCGCTTGCAACGCTGCGGGTTTGCGTTCACTTGGACTTGTGCGAGGGGATGAGTTAAATCCAGATTCGAATAATCTTCTAAAAAAATGCGCTGAATTGGGAATGCAACTGAAATTTATTTCCAGAGAAGAATACTATTTGCGCAAGGAAAAATCCTACCATGAAGAGCTGACATTTGATTTTCCGAATTACCAAATTGTTCCCGAAGGTGGAAGTAATTATTATGGTATGATTGGTTGTCAGGAGATTTTACAGGAAACATCCAACGATTTTGACC
>CAIYXD010000225.1 GCA_903930085.1 uncultured Flavobacteriia bacterium | reverse complement strand
GGATAATTTATCTTTCTACAACAAGCCTTTCTCCATTAACAATTTGGCAATTTGCACCGCATTTGTTGCAGCGCCTTTCCGCAAATTGTCCGCAACAACCCACATGTTCAAGGTGTTTGGCTGCGTTTCATCACGGCGAATACGACCAACAAAAACAGCGTCTTTTCCTTGTGCATATTTTGGCATTGGATACGAATACGTTGTGTTGTCGTCTTTTACAACGATTCCAGGCTGTTCGTGCAACAGCCGGCGGACTTCAGAAAGATCAAAATCCTTTTCAAACTCAATATTAACCGCTTCCGAATGGCCTCCAACAACCGGCACCCGAACGGCAGTTGCCGTCACGCTGATTGTCTCATCTAATATTTTTTTTGTTTCATTCGTCAATTTCATTTCTTCCTTCGTGTACCCGTTTTCCTCGAAAGAGTCGCATTGTGGAATACAATTTTTATCAATTGGGTATTTATATGCCATTTCACCGGAAATTCCGTTTCGCTCATTTTCCATTTGCTGCATTGCTTTTACACCTGTTCCTGTGATGGATTGGTACGTAGAAACAACAACTCGTTTTACCTTATACGCTTTATGCAATGGAGAAAGTGCTAAAACCAGTTGAATAGTACTGCAATTTGGATTGGCAATAATTTTATCTTCAGAAGTTAAAATCTCCCCATTTATTTCCGGAACAATCAACTTTTTTGTAGCATCCATGCGCCAAGCAGAAGAATTATCTATAACCGTGCAACCAACTGCAGCAAATTTTGGCGCCCATTCCAACGAAGTGTCTCCGCCAGCTGAAAATAATGCTATGTCTGGCCGCATTGCAATTGCGGTTTCCATTCCAACTACTTTAAACTTCAAGCCACCAAAATCAATTTCTGTTCCGATAGATTTTTCAGACGCAACAGGAATTAATTCTGTAATCGGGAAATTTTGTTCGCGAAGAACCTGTAACATTACATTTCCAACCATTCCGGTAGCTCCAACAACTGCAACTTTCATAAATACATAATTTGATTAACCAAAATTAGTATATTTACTTTCAAAGAAAACAAACGAATGAAATACTTTTTAGCCATTTTTACTTTTCTACTACAACAGTTTGGGCACGCGCAATTAATAGAGGATTTTTCGGATAATAACATCACAAGCAATCCAACGTGGTCGGGCGATGACTCCGTTTTTACTCTTTTGGATATTGCAGGTGATTTGCAGTTGCGTTCCAATAAAACAATTGCCAGTTCCAGTTTTTATCTAACAAGCCCAAGCACACAAGTTGCCGGCGGACAATGGGAATTTTACACTTATTTGAATTTCAATACTTCCAGTGCCAATTTTACCGATATCTACCTAACTTCTAACCAGGCAAATTTGTTAAACACTGCTATTAGCGGCTATTTTATTCGAATTGGTGGAACAACAGATGAAATTTCTCTGTATCGAAAAATTGCCGGTGTTTCCACAAAAATAATTGACGGTGCAGATGGCATTACAAATACAAGCAACAACTATCTAAAGCTAAAAGTTACCTGTTCCCCAATCTACGAATGGAAACTAGAACGGGATATCAGCGGAAGCGGAAACACTTTCTTTACGGAAGGAATTATTACGGACGCCACCATTCCAGCGAGTAGCTTTTTTGGGATTTCGATTACACAATCCACGGCGTCTTTTTTTCAGAAGCATTACTTCGATGATTTCTATGTTGGCCCTATACTTTATGACATTGTTCCTCCCGTGTTATTAACAGCAACCGCTGTAAGTGCTTCACAAATTGATGTTTTATTCAACGAAGCATTAAATCCTATTACTGCAGAAGATGAAACGCTCTATGATATTCAGCCGTTTTTATCTGCAACATCAGCCGTTCTTGACGCAAATAATCCGGCACTCGTTCATTTAACAACGACATTTCCTTTGGTAAACGGAAATATGTATACCATATTCACAAACAATATGGAAGATCTTGCACTGAATAGTTCTGCTGTTCAGACTATAACACTCACCTATCTTATTGCAGAAAATCCGTTGCCTGGTGAAGTTATAATCACAGAATTTGTTTGCGATGAAACGCCTTCCTATGGTTTGCCACTGGTAGAATACGTTGAAATTTTTAACACCAGTTTCAAATATTTTAATTTAGACGGATGGAAATTAGGAGATAATTCTTCCGATGGCACAATTCAG
>CAIYXD010000224.1 GCA_903930085.1 uncultured Flavobacteriia bacterium | reverse complement strand
TTCAATTTCTTGGTCAGCATCAACAAGTATAGTTGTTGTTTCGTCCGCAAGATCTGCTGTGACTAATTTTATTTCTTCTACTTCTTCTCTTTTCCAAGGTCGCTCTCCAAATATTTCAATTAAATCCTCCTTGAAAATAACTTCTGTTGCCAATAATTTCTCCGCCAACAATTTCAATTTGTCTTCGTTTTCAGATAGAATAGTCAACGCACGTTGGTATTGGAACTCAACTAGTTTGCTAACTTCTTCATCAATGATACGCGCGGTATCGTCGGAATAAGGTTTTGTAAAGGAATCTCTACCTTGTGAATCGTAGAAAGAGATATTCCCAATTCTATCATTTAATCCGTAAATAGAAACCATAGCGTAAGCTTGTTTGGTGACTTTTTCAAGATCACTTAAAGCACCCGTACTAATTTTTCCAAATGTTAATCTTTCAGCAGCGCGCCCACCAAGTGCAGAACACATTTCATCCACAATTTGCTCTGTTGTCGTGATGCTTCGTTCTTCAGGTAAATACCATGCTGCACCTAAAGATTGACCGCGAGGAACAATCGTAACTTTCACTAAAGGATGCGCATGCTCCAATAACCAGGAAATTGTTGCGTGTCCCGCCTCGTGGAAAGCAATTGCTTTCTTTTCGTCTTTGGTAATAATCTTATTTTTCTTTTCTAAACCACCAACAATCCGGTCAACAGCATCTAAAAAGTCTTGTTTTTGAACAAATTTCTTGTCTTTTCGTGCTGCAATCAAAGCTGCTTCATTACACAAATTAGCAATGTCAGCACCAGAAAAACCTGGTGTTTGTTTGGATAAAAATTCAATATCTATTCCTTCTTCTAATTTGATTGGTTTCAAGTGAACTTGGAAAATTTCTTTTCGTTCATTGATATCCGGCATATCTACATAAATCTGACGGTCAAATCGACCAGCACGCATCAAAGCACTATCTAGAACGTCCGCTCTATTTGTAGCTCCAAGGATAATAACACCTGAATTTGTTCCGAAACCATCCATTTCAGTTAATAACTGGTTCAAGGTGTTTTCGCGCTCGTCGTTGGAACCGAAATTGTTATTTTTCCCTCGCGCACGTCCTATCGCATCAATCTCATCTATGAAAATGATAGCTGGCGCTTTTTCTTTTGCTTGCTTGAATAAATCCCGAACACGAGATGCTCCGACTCCAACAAACATTTCTACAAAATCAGATCCTGAAAGTGAGAAAAATGGCACTTGTGCTTCTCCTGCAACAGCTTTTGCAAGAAGCGTTTTTCCTGTTCCCGGAGGACCGACAAGTAACGCACCCTTTGGAATTTTAGCTCCTAATTCAGTGTATTTTTTAGGATTCTTAAGGAATTCAACGATTTCTACAATCTCGACTTTTGCTTCCTGCAAACCAGCTACGTCTTTAAAAGTGACATTGGTGGATTTACCTTTGTCAAATACTTGTGCTTTGGATTTTCCAATATTGAAAATCTGACCGCCGCCACCACCGCCACCGCCGCCAGTCATTCGTCGCATTACAAACATCCAGATGACAACTAAAATGAGAATTGGAAGTATGAAACTTAATATGTTACTAATATAATTTACTTCTTCAACGTCAACCAATTCTATTGTTTTTAGTGGCGCCTTTTTTTCTGCCTTTAATTCAATATTTTTTAGTTTGGTAGCTTTGTTTAGTTCATTTACTTGCGATTCAAAATTTCCTGCATCGATAATGTTTAACTCGAAAATAGGATTTCCTTTTTTGATTGTTTTGCTTTTCTTTAGCACTTCTTTTAGTTCTTTGTATTGCGAATCACTTGATTTCACAATATAATCCCTTCCGTTCGCACTGATTAGAAAGTCTACACGAACCTTGTTTACCAATTTAGCATCTTCTACATAGCCTTTTTCAGCTAAATCAAAAAAGGTGGATTGGTATTTTACTGGAACGCGCCCGCCAGAACTCATAAATAATTGGAATCCAATAATGGCAACGCCAATTATAGCATAAATCCAATAGATTGAAAATGGACTCTTTTTCTTGTTGTCTCCTTCTGCCATGGTAAATTTTAGTTCAAGTTCGGTATATTAATTCTTTTTGCATCAGCCCACAAATCTTCTAAATCGTAAAATGGGCGTGCGTCTTTGTAGAAAACGTGTGCAACAACACTCACGTAATCCAACAAAACCCATTCACTGTTGGATTTACCTTCAATGTGCCAAGGTTTTTCCTGAATTTCTTTTCGGGTATGGCGCGAAATAGAATTACAAATTCCATCCACTTGCGTAGAAGATTCACCACTACAGATAACGAAAAAATCACAAACTGTGTTCGCAATTTCACGTAAGTCCAATACCACAATATCATTCGCTTTATTCTCTTGCATTCCCTCTACAATCGTGTCACATAGGACTTGGGAATTAACATCTTCGTTTTCTTCGTACATTCAATTTATTTAAGCCTTACAAATCTAACTTTTAATTTTAATTTTAACCAGTCAAAAAACGTATAGAAGCATAAATATATCATGCAAATAGGTCAAAAAATTATCCGATTAGATACAGTGGATTCAACGAACAATTATACTGCCAATCTTATTAAACAAGGTGAAATACTTCCCGGCGCGGTAATAATGGCAGATGAGCAAACGGCTGGAAAGGGTCAAAGAGGCGCAGTGTGGTCATCTAACGCTGGGGAAAATATGCTTTTGTCGGTTTTTTTGAACTCTGCCAATCTGTCGCTACACCAGCAGGTTGCTTTAACCCATTTTGCAGCAGTTTCAGTTTTGGAAACTTTAAGAAAAATTGGCATTTCAGCTCAAATAAAATGGCCGAATGATATCTTTGTTGGTCACCGTAAAATTGCTGGAATCTTAATTGAAAATGCAATTGTCAATGGGCAAATTTCACATTCCATACTCGGAATTGGTTTAAACGTGAATCAAATGGATTTTAAGGATCTTTCTGCAACGAGTGTAAAGCGAGAGAAAATGGCTTTTTATGCGGTTGAGGATCTTCTTTTTCAGTTGATCTTTGTACTAAATAAGTACTGGGAACCATTAGAAAGTGGTGATTTAGGGTTGTTGCGTTCTCTTTACTTGGACAATTTGTATTTATTGGAACAAGAAGCAACGTTTGAAGATGAGAATGGAATTTTTAATGGAACTATTCAAGGAATTAGTGAAGTAGGTCTTCTAACTATTCGGAAAATAGTGAATGGTGAAACTATTCTGCGTAATTATGACCTAAAAGAGGTGAGGTTTATTTTGAAAAGTGGGCTTTAAGATTTTCTGACATCAAATTAAATAGTGCAGTTAATGGTTTTTGAACCATCATTTTCAAGAAAACATTCAATTCTCCATCAAACTCAATGAAACCTTTTGTTTGCTCTCCCTGTTCAATAATATGAAGGGTTAACCTGAATGGAAACGGCGATTTTTCTCCGGATTTCATGAAAATTTTGGATACACCTTCTGAACCATCCTGAATGAGAGAAATAATTACTGCTCCCTGCACTTTAAAAGAACATTCCGTGGGAGTTGATTTCCAATCTGCAATTTGATCTTTTGGCAACAAATGAATAAGATTTTGAGAATCTTTCAAAAAAGCGGCAATTGTCTCCTGGTTCGCTGAAACAATAACTTTTGTACTTTCTATATTCATCGTTGCAACTAATTATTTTTTCCAGATTTCCGGTTGATTTTTCCATTCTCGAAGCGAACTAACATCTTTTTGTGTAATGTAATCCTTTTTTAATGCTTCTTCCAACATGAAATCATAATTTGTCAATGTAACATAAGGACAGTTTGCTTTGGTAAAATTTTCCTCAGCGACATTAAACCCATACGTGAAAATGGCAATTAAACCTTTCACATCCATTCCTGCATCTTTCAAAGCTTCAATCGCTTTTATGCTGCTTCCTCCGGTGGAAATAAGGTCTTCGATAACAACTACTTTTTGGCCTTTTTCGTAATATCCTTCAATCTGATTTCCCATTCCGTGCTCTTTTGCAGAACTGCGGATATAAATAAACGGTAATCCAAGTTCTTGAGCAACTAAAGCGCCTTGTGCAATTCCTCCTGTAGCAACTCCGGCAATGACATCTGGTTTTCCAAAATAATCCAAAACTGCCTCCGAATAGGCTTGTCGAATGAATGTACGTATGGATGGAAAGGAAAGCGTAATCCGATTATCACAATAAATTGGAGAGTTCCAACCCGATGCCCAAACGAATGGATTATTAGGTTGAAGTTTAACTGCTTTAATTTGTAATAAAAATTCCGCTACTTTTAGCGCTTTATCATTGTTCAAAATCATAGTTACAAATGTACAAAGTTTTTATAGAAAATAGAGCGATAATTTTCGCGGAAGAAAATAATATTTCATCCAATAGCCTTACCATAGCTTCCGATAAATTGGTTTCTATTGAGAAAGATCTTCTTCCTATTCTTCATTTGAATGAAAAGATATCGGAAATGTTTATCGTTTGCGAAAATCCTGAACTGGAAATTCAGAGATTATTTTCAGATTACGATAAAATAACTGCTGCTGGTGGAATAGTTCGCAGAAAGAATGAGTTTCTTTTTATAAAACGCAATGGATTATGGGACATTCCAAAAGGAAAGATAGAAGAAACAGATGATTCATTAGAAAATGCTGCGCTGCGAGAAGTGGAAGAGGAATGTGGTATTAAATGTTCTGAAATAGTTGGGATTATTGCGGTTACGTACCATACCTACACGTACGAAGGAATTCCAACATTGAAAAAAACATACTGGTTTTCTATGCTTTACGAGGGTAAGAAATCACTTAAACCGCAATTAGAAGAAGGAATCACGAAAGCGAAATGGCTGAAAAGGGAGGATTTGGATAACGTTCGGAAAAATACGTTTGCTTCTATTTTGGAAGTTATGGCTATTTATTTCGAGGAACTTACAGATGAATAAGTGGGCTGTTTTAGCCTGAAAAGTAAAATAAATTATATTTTTTTGTTAAAAGTTTAAATCGACAAACGGAATTATCGTAATCTTGTTAAAAAATATTAAACTATGAAAATTTTATTATTCTCTTTGGCCTTGTTGTTTGGATTTCAACTTTCAGCGCAAGAAACAACCAAAAAAGCTTCCGCAAAGAAAGAAACGGTTAAGAAAAAAGGCTTGACATTTACCAAATTGGAAATTGTTCGGGATGCAATTCCGTATGGTTCAGAAGAATTGTTTTCGTTTGAATTCAAAAATGATTCCAAAACGCCGGCAATCATACAAGGCGTGCAGACAAGCTGCGGTTGCACAACAGCAAACAAACCAGAAGCGCCAATAAAGCCAGGTAAAAAATCTGAAATTTCTGTGAAATACGATACAAAACGTGTTGGTCAATTCACAAAAACAATCACGATTACTTCGAATGTTTCCGAGCCAATAACATTGACTATTAGAGGAACTGTTTTGCCGGAACCGGAAAAATAAACGCAATTCTTTAACACTATACAGGGAGGTAAATCGACGCAATTGCTGTTTTATCTCCCTTTTTTTTGTCAAATAGCTCGCTATTATTTAAATGGTTGAAAACAGGAATTTCTTGCCGCAACTAAAAACGATAACTTCTAGGTTTCTAGTGAAATCGCTTAAGATTTTTTTGAGAAATCGGTCGCAGATGCCTGAGCAGTTGGCATAATAGT
>CAIYXD010000223.1 GCA_903930085.1 uncultured Flavobacteriia bacterium | reverse complement strand
TCAATCGCATTTAGCCAAGATACAATTGCTTTTTCGCGTTGCAGACTTTTTTCGTAGCTTGGAACACCAAGATGAAAATCCGAGGCGAAGTAAATATTTTTCCCTGCTATTTCCGACATATCAGTGTCCGAAAATACGCGCTAATTCTGCTTCCAAAGCTTGTCCACGAAGGTTTGTCTGGATGATTTTCCCTTCTTTATCAATCAGAACCGTAAACGGAATTCCTTTAACTTGGTAAAGTTGTCCAACTTTACTTGACCATTGTTGTAAATCACTTACGTGGTTTGGCCAAGTTAAATTGTCTTTTTCAATTGCAGCAAGCCATGCCGCTTTATCGCGATCCAAAGAAACACTCATCACTGTGAATCCTTCTTTTTTATATTTATCGTATAAAAGCACAACGTTCGGATTTTCCTTACGGCACGGTCCGCACCAGGAAGCCCAAAAATCCAAAAGCACAACTTGGCCGCGTAAATCAGATAATTTCATGGTTGTTTTTCCATCCACTTTTAATTCTTCAAAATCTGGTGCTAATTTTCCCGGAGCCATTAAATTAGAAGCTTCTTTTTTGGTTTTATTTTGTAAGTAAGTTTTGTAAACTTCTTTCACAGCTGGGGATTCGCCAAATGCCGTATTCAATTGATTAACAATTGATTCATAGGACGCAAAGTCGTTCTCAATATCCAAGGTCGAAACTACAGGCATTAGCGCAGCTGAATTTTGATTTTGTGCGACAAACGATTGCAAAGTGCGCTGGTAATCATTGAATTCTGGACTCATAGTATTACTAATCTCTTCTTGTCGTGCAGGATTTTTTTGAATCAATGCAACTGCAGAATCCCGTTTCGCATTCCAGGTTGTTAAAACCTTGATAAATTCATTCATGCTCACCGTTTCATCCGAACCAATGATATTAGAGTACGCGTAAATATTCGAACCATCGCCATATACTTTCAGTGCTGCATTATCGCGTAAAATCAAGTTTACGTGCGAATTTCCAACGCGCATAACATAATAATCTGCCGATGGAAGGGTTCCATTTATGGTAAAATCACCTTTCTTGGTTAAAGGGACTTTCAGAAAATCTTTGTAAGAAGATCCGTAAAATTGAGAAATAGATACAGAATCGACAGTCGTATTGAAAATATTTCCAGAGATACTTACCTTAATTGGTTTTTGTGATATAGCAAGAGTGCTAAATAACAAGAAAACTAGTGTGTTAATTTTATTCATACTTATTTATTTTGAAAATTGCTCTTTCAATTTTTGTTCCAAACTTTCACCGCGTAGGCCTGTTCCAATGATTTTTCCTTCCTGGTCAATCAAAACAGTATGTGGAATGCCTTCAAAACCATACAATTGAACAAGCGGAGTTTGCCATCCCAATAAATCACTAACGTGGTTTGGCCAGATTAATCCATCCGACGCGATTGCTTTTTTCCAAGCTTCAGCATCTTGATCCAATGATACAGAGAAAACGGTAAATCCTTTCGCTTTATATTGGTTGTATAGTCTTACAACATTCGGATTTTCCTTTCTGCAAGGTCCGCACCAAGAAGCCCAAAAATCAATTAAAACTACCTTTCCACGAAGCGAGGATAATTTCAATATTTTTCCAGTAGGTGTTTTCATCGATATTTCAGGTGCAACGCTTGAATTTCCTCTTGAAGCGGCTTGCGAAGTGTTAAATTCTGCATACGCACTTTCAATTTGAAAAACCTGATTTTCCATCGTTGCAGCCATCGGAGAATCTTTGTAGCGCTTTTTATATGCAGAAGCAACAACTTTTAGAACATCTAAATTTTCCGGATTCCAATCCTCGAATCCCATTGTTGGCGTAACTGAGGTGGATAATACAATGTTAAATGGATTAGCAGGTGCAGCTAGCATTTGTTCTTTTGCAAATGCATCCAACGGTTTTCTAATTTCCATGTATCTAGCCATCAGCGTTTCTTCACTGACTTTTCCTTCGATTTCACTCAATTCCATTTGACCTGCTAGAAAAACAGCAAAATAATCT
>CAIYXD010000222.1 GCA_903930085.1 uncultured Flavobacteriia bacterium | reverse complement strand
TTCCGAATACTTTGGCTAAAGATTCAATTGAATGGCTAGAAGAGGTGGAACAACGAACTGAATTTTCTTCCCGTTTTAAAAGTTTGGAGGGAGATGTAAAATTGATTTATAGTAAACGGCCGATAAATTTCTGGGATGAACAACATAAATTAATTCCGATTAATCCTGAATTGAGGCCATTTAAAAATAATTCTTGGGCAGCAACACAGCAACAATTTCCAACGTATTTAAATGAAAACGGCAGTTTTGCAATTAGTTTCCTAGAAGGGTCAGCAAAAGCCAACGTTCTCACTTTTGGTAAGAATTGCAAAATTAACGGCCAATTGATCCAGACAGAATTTCAATTCACCGGAAGCAAGAATACACAATTCAACGTGCTTCCCGGAATTGACAAACAACTGATTTTTTATGAAAACGCGGTGAAGTATAACTATATTCTGCATGAAAATGTTGCCATTCCTTCCAATGGAATTGTTTTCTCGGAAGAATTAGAATTACCGGAAGGATTCCAAGTTGTGAAAAATTTAGAAAATGGATCAGAAACAGCGGATGGTTGGGCAGGAGATCTCCTTGTGAAAAATCTGGTTGGTGAAACCGTTAGCACCATTTACGCGCCTTTTTGTTACGATGCAGACAGCAATTTTATGCTTGCGGCGTATTCCGTGAAAAAAGAAAAAAACAATTTAACCCTGGAAATAAAAATACCATTCGACTGGTTAAACAGCTCGGAAAGAACGTTCCCACTGGTAATAGATCCAATAATCACGGGACCGACTACAACTTGGAATGGTGGAAGTATGCCTTCGTGTATTCTCCCACAATATAACAAGGATAGTATTTTAGTAACCATTCCTGCAAATGTTACGATTACAGCTTTGAACGTAACGGCGAGTTTTTATGCAGATCCGTTTACCGGCGCTACGATGAATCAGGGATCAATGCTTTTCAGTACAAGTTGTGGCAACACACAAACATTTACAATTACCGGCAACACAGCAACTTTACCCGGAACAGGATATTTGGAAAATTTTAATTTAATGAATCCTCTGACTTGCTGTTATGCAGAATCCTGCACTTCTACAAACTTCTATTTGCGCATGCATTTGGGAAGAACCGGCCCTGGAACAGGTTGCAACACAACATACATTCGTTATGATCCATTTACAACTTCTTGGCCGTTTAGCGCGGTAGTAATTGGGAAAACAGCAGAAACTTACGGAGGGAAATGGGTTGTTTCGCAAACGCCAATTTGCTCGAATACCTGCACAATAACGGGAAGAGCGTATGCCATTTACGGTGTTGCGCCCTACACATTTTCGCATCCTTGGTCAACCGATGTTGTGACGCAGGGAACAAATGTTGGATGTGGAAATGGTTCAAATTATTACCAATTCACGCTTAACATTCCGAATTGTCCGGATTTTTGCGATACAAATTTCACCACTTTAAGCGTTCCCCCAGCGATTGTTACAGATGCCTGTGGAAATAGTATCGCCGGAATGACAGCTGTTGTCGTTCCAATTAAAACGGCTCCTCAAGTTTCCGTTGTTTGGGACAGTATTGTTTGTTCCGCAGAACCATTCGCCATCAATTTAAGTTCCTGTCTGCCAAATTCAACTGTAAATTGGCAAAGTGATACTTCTTCTGGAACTGGGAATATTAACGGAACGCTTTTTACTGAAAATTCAAACCTAGAATCCAGCTTCACTGCATTTACGGAACAAAATGGTTGTTTTTCCGACACAGTTAATTTTTCGATGCAAACTGTTCCATTGCCCAACGCTAATTTCTCAAGTTCAACGGAATTTGGAATTTTAAATACGCCCATTTATTTCACCAACCTTTCCACAAGCACAGCAGGAACAATAAATGCGTATTTCTGGGATTTTGGCGACGGAAATGCTTCGTTGGATCCAAACACGGAACACGCGTACGCAGCACTTGGCGTATACACGGTTTGTTTAGAAATATTTACGGAAGATGGTTGCTCTGAGATTTATTGCCAGGATCAAATAGTAGCGCCAGCTGAAATAAGCATTCCTAATATAGTCACGCCGAACGAGGATGGAAAGAATGACCTTTTAGCATTTCAATATTTAGATTATTATCCCGATAATTACTTAAAAATATTAAATCGCTGGGGAAACACCGTTTACGAAAAAGAAAACTACACCAATGATTGGAATGGCGCTGCGCTATCGGAAGGAACCTATTTCTTTCTGCTCATTCTGAATGGCGAAGAAAAAAAATACAGTGGATTTTTTCAACTGGTGAAATAGTTGTTTTTGGCGAAATACAGCTATTTTTTTTGAAATGGATAAATACGGTTTTCTGCATGTCAATGCCTAATTGCATTAACTTTGTGGCATGTTAAGAGCGCTTTCAATTTTCCGATTAAAATGTCCTAAATGTTCGAAAGGCGATCTTTTTGAGAAACAAGGTTTATTCCGTTTTACCAAAATATTGGAAATGCCGGAGAGTTGCGCCAATTGCGGACAAAAATACGAGATAGAACCTGGTTTTTGGATTGGGTCCTTGTGGACAAGTTATCCCTTAATTATTATCATTGAGTTACCATTTTTAATTTGTGCGCTCGTTGTGGAAAGTATCCATCCATTTTGGTTTTTCGGCGGAATGATTTTAGCATTTACACTACTTTACCCTGTTATGTTGAGACTTGGAAGATCGATTTGGATTCATTTGAATATTCGAGCTGAAAAAAAGTAATCTTCTCAATTCAATTCCAATCTAAAACCTGCATTTTCTGCTGTTTTTCCGTATTGTAAAAAAGTTGCATTTCACGAATCAAGCGATTCAAGGAATCCCATTTCAAGGTGCGATTTGGAACCAAAGCAATAATTTCTCGCGCAGGAACGCCCGAATTGTTTGGGGCATAAACCGATTTTAGTTTGCTCCGCTGTAAATCGCTCAAGTGGTAATGTTCTGGAACAAGGGAATAACCACCATTTTTATCTACCATTTTTAGTAAAATCTCAATATTTCCGCCCTCATAATTCCAAGATTCAGAACCTACTTGATCCTTCAATTGGCAAAACTGGATCATTTGCGTTCGAAGGCAATTTCCGCGACTCAACAACCAAGGATGTAAATCCGCTAAATCCGTCGTGGTGATTTTAGATTGCTTCAAACTTGGACAATACACTTCTATTTCTTCTTTAAACAATGGAATAGTGCGCAAACGCTGATCCATTACCGGACCAGCCAATATTGCCATATCCAATTCCTTCCGCTCGAGAGAAAGTAGTAATTCTTCCGTCTTTTGTTCCTCAATGAGCAACTGCACGCCGCTAACTTTTTCTTGCCAAGTTGAAAATAGATCCGGAACCAAGTAAGCTGCAACAGTTGGAATAATTCCAATTTTCACTTGTTCCTTGTAATTCCCCTTTAATTTTTGGAGCAGAATTTCAATTTTCCCGGATTCGTTCAGCACCTCCCGAATAACAGGAATCAAACTTTCACCAAAAGGGGTAAGTTCTATTGGGTTTCTGGAACGGTCAAAAATTGGAAAGCCTAGATGTTCTTCCGCTTTTTTTACTTGCATGGATAAAGTTGGTTGCGTTACAAAGCACAATTCACTTGCTCGTTGA
>CAIYXD010000221.1 GCA_903930085.1 uncultured Flavobacteriia bacterium | reverse complement strand
GGTCTTTTTGCACTTTAAACTGCTGCCCTGCTATCTCTACAATTGCGTACATATAGCTTGTTTTATTTATTACTTATCTAAAATTCGGATGGCAAAGATAGAAAAAAAAGTTTATAACACAACAGTGTGGAATATTATTTTGCTTTTTGAAATTTCATTTTTAATTGCAGCCAATAATTCGCTATGAACACGCCGCTTAATATAACCCCCATAGAGGCGATTTGGCTCCAGCCAATTTCTTCGCCAAAACCAACACCAATAAGCACTGCAACAATTGGAATAAAGTACGTGACTCCGCTAGCAAATAGTGCGGAAGAATAGGAGATTATTTGATTGAATACGATTACGGCCAATGCAGTTCCCACGACAGATAAAATGAAAATATAGCCCAACCCTTCCATCGCAAATTTATTGGTTTGAATTGTATGTAAAGTGCCAGAAGAATAACTCACAAAAAAAGCAGGCAAAAGCACTATAAAAAATGCAAGTGAGGTAATTTCCACAGCTTTGAACATGTGTAACGTGTGTTTTATCGTATTCAAACTAATCGCGTACAACAAAGTTGCAAGTACGATCGCTAAAATAGGATACCATGTTCCTGAAATGGAGGAGTTTTTTCCAGCGAGCATCAACAGAATAATACCAATTGCTCCAACCAAAACGCCAATTACTTGGATTGCAGTAAGCCGAACATTAAAAACAAAAAAGCCAATAAGAATGGTGAAAATTGGGGTAAAGCTATTCAGCATACCAGTATAACCAGACGATAATCCAGTTTCTGCATACGTAAAAAGGAAAGCTGGAAAAAAATTACCAGAAAAGCCAACGATGGCGAGCATAAAGGATTGTTTGATACTCGTAATTTTTCGAAGGTGAAAAATTGCAATGGGCGACAACACCAAACCAGCAATTAGCATCCGAAGCGCACCAACTTGGACATCCGAGAAAATAGGAAATCCGTCCGATGTGTGCATTCCTTTTTTCATTAAAATAAATGAACTGCCCCAAACACAGGAGAGTAACAATAATAGTAGCCAACTTTTCACTTCTTTCGTCATGGTGCAAAATTAATCGAATAGTGGGAACACAAATTGGGTAACGAAATTTAATTGTTAATAACGTGCTGAAAAAATGTTAACAACCTAAAAAAGAATAATTCATTAAAAAACACCCACAAATTACCACCAACCCTATTTTTCACGTATTTATTTGGTTTTTTCGAAATAAATCAGACTTATTTTGAAACTATTTTAGCCTTCTATCGTTAGAATTTATTAACAATTAATAATCCAGTGGTAAAAAGTGGTAGAAATCTACTAATTTTACCCATTATAACATGTAATGGCAGGCTTAGTAGGAGAATTTGAAGTAAAATTGGACGCGAAAGGGCGTTTCTTATTTCCTTCCGGATTACGGAAGCAGCTTTCTCCTGCAACCCAACGAGATTTTATGTTGAACAAAGGATTTGAAGATTGCCTAACGCTGTACCCGCTTCCTGAGTGGGAAGTAATCAGTGAAAAGCTTTCTAAAATGAATTTATTCAAGCCGAAGAATCGAATGTTTTACCGCTTATTTCATCAAGGGGCAAAAATGATTTCTTTGGACAATGCAGGTCGGATTTTAATCCCAATAACGCATACAGAGCGCGTTGGATTAAACCAAGATGTAATGCTGATTGCTTACAACGACCGTGTTGAAATCTGGGATAAGCTCAAATACTTCAATATGATTGAAGGAAACATGGCTGATTTCGCTGATTTGGCGGACGATGTAATGGGTGATTTAGACAATGGAGAATAATACGACGTACCACATACCGGTAATGCTGCAAGAATGTATCGAAGGATTGTCAATCCATCCCGATGGTACGTATGTAGATGTCACTTTTGGTGGTGGCGGACACGCAAAAGAAATTTACAAAAAGTTAAGCAGCAAAGGAAAACTGATTGTTTTTGACCAAGATCCCGACGCAAAAGCAAACGCTTGGGAAGCCGATAATTTTTACTTTATCGCAGCAAATTTTGCGTATATCTCAAACCACCTTCGTATGATGGGAATCAAGCACGTGGATGGCATTATTGCTGATTTAGGTGTTTCTTCGCATCAATTTGATGAGGAAACGCGCGGATTTTCAATACGTGCAAATGCGCCGTTGGACATGCGCATGAACAAAGAAGGGGAATTATCTGCTGAATATGTGGTGAATGAATACAGCGAGAGAGATCTCATGAATTTATTTCGAACGTATGGTGAATTGTCCAATGCGCGGCGGATTACAGGTGAAATTTTAAAAGCTCGAGCAGCTAAAAAGATCAAAACAACAGCAGAATTAATGGAGATTCTTGGTCCTTGTGCGCCCAGATTCAAAGAACATAAGTTTTTTGCACAAGTTTTTCAGGCAATTCGCATTGAAGTAAACCAAGAATTAGAAGTATTGGAAAAATTCCTCCTACAAATGGATGATTGCATTCAACCAGGTGGAAGATTAGTCGTGATGTCTTACCATTCTTTAGAAGACAGGTTGGTTAAAAACTACATGAAACGTGGCTCTATCCATGGTGAAATAACAAAAGATTTTTTCGGGAATGTTCTAAAACCTTTTTCAGAAATCAACCGGCACCCCATTATTCCTTCGGAAGAAGAAATTGAAAGAAATACGCGTGCAAGAAGTGCCAAATTAAGAATAGCGGAACGAAATGGCTGATAATGAATACATAGATAAAGAGGTTGCGGCGGAAGAAGCTAAAAAGGCAGAGAAAAAGGAGAGGAAACAAACACCCAATCCAAAAAAATCAAAGCCAAATGCGTTTGCTCAAATTTTAAACGGGGATTTTTTAACCCGTGAATTCGTGCTTAACAACCTCAATTTTATCTTTTTCATCATTCTACTTCTTCTCCTAATCGTTGGGAAAGGCTATTACGGAAAGCAATTGTCTACCGATGTTGACACAAAACAAAAGGAACTGGACGAGATGAATGCAGATTTTATCGAAGCGAAGGGAAAATTAGAGGAAGAAACTAGAAGGTTCAAATTGGTAGAAAAATTAGGCCCAAAGGGATTAAAAGAGACGGAAAGAGAAATAAAAGTTATCCGAATAAGACAAAAAAATAAATGAACGAAAAGAAAGACATATTCTGGAGAGCTTATCTGATTTATTTCGGATTTGTGCTGATTATGCTT
>CAIYXD010000220.1 GCA_903930085.1 uncultured Flavobacteriia bacterium | reverse complement strand
GCATCCATCTTTTTTCCCAAAGCCATGTCAATGGTATCGGCGTAATAATGGTTTTTGATACGTAATTCCACCGTGTTCGTTGCAACACCAAAAGCCGCGATTGTATCGATTTCATTTTTCAATAATACTGACTGGATGCTATCCAAAGATTTTTGCATTGTTTCAATTGCTTTCAACTGCTTTCCTTTGTTCAAATCCGAACAAGAAAAAAGCGAAAAAGCCAACAAACTAAGAATCAAATATTTCATACGTTTCAACATAAAATAAAAATACGACGAGATTTGGGATTAAACTAGCTAAACATACAATAATTGACGATTTTTAACAAAAAAACCGCAGCGAGCAAGGTAACTTTTCTTTAATCTATTTTATCAAAACCGGTGAATTTCCGCAAGGCTTCTGGAATAATTATCCCATCTGCAACCTGGTGATTTTCCAATAAAGCCGCAACAATTCTAGGAAGCGCCAACGCGGATCCGTTCAAGGTATGACAAAGCTGGTTTTTCTTGTCTGCATTTTTAAAACGCAACTTCAGTCGATTCGCTTGAAAGGTATCAAAACGAGACACAGAACTTACTTCCAGCCACTTATCCTGCGCTGCGGAATACACTTCAAAGTCATACGTCAATGCAGATGCGAAACCAGTATCGCCGCCACAAAGGCGCAAAATACGGTACTGCAAACCTAACTTTTCTAACAATCCTTTCACGTGCTCAATCATCTCTTCCAAGGCTTTAGCAGAATTATCCGGATGTTCAATACGAACAATTTCTACTTTATCAAATTGGTGTAAACGATTCAATCCACGGACATCGCTGCCATACGAACCCGCTTCTCTTCTAAAACATGGCGTATAGCCCGTTAATTTGATAGAAAAGTCTTCCGACGGTAAAATTACATCTCTGTAAATATTTGTCAAAGGCACTTCCGCAGTTGGAATCATATAGAAATCATCCACCGGCATGTAATACATTTGTCCTTCTTTATCCGGAAGTTGACCCGTACCGTAAGCACTTGCTTCATTCACCATCAATGGCGGAATAAATTCTTCGTACCCTACTTTATCGGCTTCTTCCAAAAAGAAAGAAATTAATGCACGCTGTAATTTGGCACCTTTACCACGGTAGAATGGAAATCCAGCTCCAGTAACTTTAACGCCCAACTCAAAGTCAATCAAATCGTATTTTTTCGCAAGATCCCAATGCGGAAGAGCATCAAAATCAAAAACTGGTGTTGTACCAGATTCTAAAATTGTTTCGTTGTCCAATTCACTCTTTCCTGATGGCACTAAAGCATTCGGAACATTTGGAATCGTATATAAAAGTTGTGTGATTTCCTTCTCGTATTCCTCCACTTTCGTTTTCAGATCCGATTCAGAAACTTTTAAATCACTTGTTTTAGTTTTACTAGCATTGGCTTCATCGTACTTCCCTTGTTTGAATAAATCACCAATCTCTTTCGCCAAAACGTTCAATTCAGCTGAGATGGATTCCAAATCGGTTTTTGCACTTCTCCAATTTTGGTCTGCAGTTAAAATCTGATCCAGCGTTGCCGTT
>CAIYXD010000219.1 GCA_903930085.1 uncultured Flavobacteriia bacterium | reverse complement strand
TTTAGGAACACGCACATCGGAATACCTTAGCGTGTTGGGAGTTGTAGTAGAAATACGACCTTGGGATTCCCGAGTGGCTTGAAATTTAGTAAAGCGCCAGGTGAAAAAATTCAACGCAATTCGTTCCAGTAAATTAAAGCGTAAGGGGTTTTTTAGTTTCCTTTTAAAGACAATGGACGGAAAGACCAAGCCGCTAAAATAAACGTAATTTCCTTGCATGAGCCAAGCCGTAAAAAGGTCATACGACTGAATAAAATTATACCCAACCGAGTAGATGCGCAAACGCGATGCATAGGCTTTCAGGAATGTATTGTTGTATTTTTTCCAGGCAGATTCCTTAAAAATACCGGTTTGTTTTTCCTGTGTGAACAAATCAGCCAACCAAATGGATTGTTGCCCAATCAATTCCAATCCCGGGCTGATTAATGGATCTAAAAAAGCGCCACTATCGCCAATTAATGCGATTCCTTTCGAATATAATTTTTCTGAGACGTACGGCACGGATTCTATGTGTCGGATGGTACCTCTCTCTGCATTTTTCGTAATAATGGAAAGCTGGGCATCTGTTTCTAAAAGCTCATTAAAATAGGATTCATACGTGTCGAATTGCACCTTGTTTTTGTCAAATACAACTCCAATACTTGTGTTTACTTCGTCCAAACGTATGATCCACCACCAACTATTCTTGCGCATCAAATGGGTTGTACTAAATTTTCTGAGTCCAATCGAGCACGTATCCCAATGTTCATTTTTAGGCGTGTCCCATAATTCTGCAGGGGCAATATTTTTAAAATGCGCCATAATGGAACCGGTATTCAATTCGATTTTTTGGTCGTTCCAGTTTAATGTATTGGCGATGTATCTCGCTCTGCCACTCGCGTCTACAAGCCATTTGGATTTCACACGAATAGTTTTTCCATCTCCTTCTACTTCTAGTTCATTGTTGAAATCAGAAAAACTGGCAGTAACAATAGTTGCAGGTCGCACAACAGAAACGCCCTTGCTTTTTACCTCATCCAACATCTGCTCGTCAAAAACACTTCTGTTTAAGTGATAGCCTTTAATCAAGCCAGGAAAAGTTGGACTTGCAAATTCAGCGATTTTGGAGGGATCTGAACTATTCGACTCGTTAAATAAAAATCGAACGCCCGTTTTTTGAACATGTTTTTCCAAAAGATGCTCTATTCCCAATGAGGCAATAAAAAGTGCCGTCATATCAATAACCGATTCGCCAATTTTCTGCGGGAAAGTCGCACTTTTTTCAAGGATAAGAATTTTAAATTCCGGATTGATCTTTAAAATTGACAAGCATAAAAAAGTTGCCGAAGCACCTCCTCCGATTAGAATTAAATCGTATATCTCCTGCTCGGAGTTAGATCTATTGCTTTTTTCCTTCATTTCAGCTTCTTTTTATTGCTTCATGCTAACAATAACTTTTCCTTTCGCTCTTTTTTTTTGAAGGTAGACTAGCGCATTTACTGCATCTTCGAATGGAAATACTTGATCTACTATCGGTTTGATTTTTTCCGCTTCCACCAAATCCCGAATGTAATTCAAGGTTGTTTGATTTGGATAGCTCCAAACATGCTTGTAAAATACATTTTTCCGTTGCGTGCGAAACAGCAGAATACTACCTTTCACCCAAAATAGGAGGCGGAAAATTTTTGCCACTCCAACTTTTTTCAAGGTTGCATCATCGTGATGCCCTGCAATACTTATAATTTTCCCGCCATTTCTAACCACTTTCAATGCTTTGCCGGTATAGCTTCCGCCGAGCGTATCGTAGACAACATCGACGTTTTGTACCCTTTTTCTGAAATCTTCCTTTTTGTAATCAATTACGCAATCTGCTCCGAGTTTTTTAACCCATTCCACGTTGCTTGTGCTCGTTGTTGTATACACATAAGCACCTAAAAATTTAGCATATTGAATTGCAAAAGATCCAATTCCGCCCGAACCAGCATAAATCAAAACCGATGTTCCTTCTTTGATTTCTGCAACTTTAAAAGAATCAACTACAGTGCATCCAACCAATGGAATTCCTGCTGCCTCCTCAAAATTTATGTTCTTTGGTTTTAGTGCAACCATATCTGATCGCACGCTAATTTGAGTGGCAATCGTTCCCATTTGCTCCCAAGGAACTTTTGCATAAACCGCATCGCCAATTGTAAAATCCTGCACATTTTCCCCTTTTCCAATTACAACCCCAGAAAGATCGAAACCTAGTGGAAATGGACGATTCGGGCGTGTAAAAGGAAGCGCCATCCCATAAATAATCTTATAATCAACGGGGTTAAGTCCGGCAGCAAATACCTCAATCAAAAGATCGTTTTCACCCGGTTTATCGAGTTCTTTTTCGAGAAATTGGAGGTTTCTACGAATAAACAAACCATATTTTTGCAGAAAAAGTGCTTTCATTTGATGTGAATGGAACAGATTTGAAGGGTAACAAACACCATTCAGTATTTTAAGTTATATCAAATATATTAAAAAAAAATTGGTTTGAAAGAAGGGATTAGCTTAAGGATAGCAAGAGGTAAAAAAGGCACATTAAAAAAATAGATTAGCGGAAGTAGTAGAAAATACTGACCCAGAAAAAAGTTCACTTTAAATAGAATCCATATGGATTTTAGCTGGAAGAAGAGAGATAAGAAGATGAATTAGCACCATTAAATCCTTGCTCTAAATCCTCCTCCGTTGCCAATATTGAAGCGAAGGAATAGCTCAAATCCACCGCGGGCTTTGGAGGCAGTATTTAAACTTGAGACATTTATATCGTAAGCGAATCCTGCCGAAAACTGATCCCATTCAAACATGAATTTTCCAACTAGCGCATCTCTAAATCTATTATAAAGACCGAAATAAAGAGCTGCAGGACGCGTAAATCCTGTTGCTTTAGAGCCTTCACTCAATTGGTATTTATAATATAGGCCATATAGAATTTCCATGGCAGATTTTTGGCGTTGAAAATAGATTCCCGGCAACAACGAAGCGCGAGAATTATTCAATCCGATTTCCGCATTAACAAAAGCCGACCAGCGCACGTAAAGGGTTTCAGTGTTTTTATCTATAAATGAATAACCGGGACGATTCAAGTGGTAAACCGCGACTCCAGCATTAATTGCGCGCTGGTTATTTTGTGTCATATATCCTTGCTTTTCCTTGTAGGTATATACTAAGCCTGTTCCTGCATCGAAAAAAATGAAGGATGGCGTATTAAACGTTTCACCAGAAGGAAGAGCGGCATTGTAGCTAGTTCCATCGTATTGACTTCCCCAACGACCGCCATTCGGATCAAGTGATCGTTGACTAAACCCGGAGTATATACCCAAGCCAATCGTGCTTTTTCGGTCGATGATAAGATGGTAGGCAAGGGATGCGTTTACACTCGTAGTTTTTACTTTCATTTCTCCAGATTGATCATTGAAGAAGCTTAGACCGGCAGCTAAAATCCCTTTTTTACGGCGTTTCTTTTCATTTAACCGGGCATCAAAGGATGCAGCAATTGTTTGGTAAGGCACTGCGAAAGAATTCCACTGACTGCGGTAGTTTACAATTCCCTGCATAGGAGAATTTGCGCCCGCCAATCCAGGGTTTAAGGTTAGTGGTGAAAATTCCATTTGGGAAAAATGGACATCTTGGGCAAAGATATTTCCCCCTAAGAATGAAAGCAATGCAATCGTATATTTTACGCGTGTATTCATCTTTTTTTATTTCGTTTAGCGCATTAATGATAGGTTTCCAGCTTCTTCAATGTATGTTCCATCGGAAAGTGCAACCTTAATTTTGTATGCATAAATCCCCGAATTCAATTCTTTTCCGCGGAATGTACCATCCCAACATTGCGGATCCATTTCGGTTGTTTGAAATACCTTTTCACCCCAACGGTCATAAACGGCATAATCGAGTTTAGAGATACAATTCCCGTAAATACACAACGTGTTGTTAGCCATTAAACCAGTTCCATTAGGGGAGAATGCCGTTGGAATATACAAGTCGCCACAAACTGTTTGAACATAAATCGTTACGGTATCAACTCCTGTGCAACCGAAGAGGTCTGTCCCTTCAACTATGTAGCTTGTCGTTGTGGTAGGCGTCGCATCCGTTTCTGGGCATGTCGCACAGGACAAACCATTTGATGGCGACCAACTGTAAGAAGTTGCTCCTGTTGCATTCAACTGAACAGTTGCACCTTGAAGAATATTTGTTGCTGATGCACTTGCTACAACATTCAAATTGCCCGACAAACCAAGTGGATATGTTTCAGATACTACACATCCATTGGCATCGGTAACGGTTAATGAATAGGAAGTATTCCCAGTCAAAGCGGTGATTGTCGCCCCACTTGTTCCATTTGACCATAAATAGGTGTATGGAGCCGTTCCATTGGTGGCAACCGCGCTAATTTGTCCAGTTCCGAGATTTGTGCAGTCGACATTGGTAATCGTTTCCGTAATTATAATTGCAGTGGTTTCGGTAATTGTTGCAGTAGCAGAACTTATACAACCTGCAGCGTCGGTAACAGCCACGGTATATTCCCCATCAGACAATCCAGTTGCTATTGCTCCCGAACCACCGAATGGTGACCAAGCATACGTGTATGGAGAACTTCCCCCTGATGCAGTGACTGTTGCCGAACCATCATTCCCGCCAAAGCAGGTAACATTCGACACACTCGAAATACTGACAATTGGTCCGCCGATATTAGTAACAGCGATAAAAGTGCTGTCTGTGCAACCATTTTGATCTTGCACAATCACATTGTAAACACCTGCAGGGATATTGCTTGCCGTAGACCCTGTCCCACCGATTGGTTGCCAATCATAAGTGTAGTTTCCAAATCCTCCCGTTACTAAAATTGTTGCAGCTCCATTGCTGACACCACAGTTTGCAGGTGTAATAGTACTAGGAGTAATTGTGATAGCGGTTGGACTTGAAATTGATACAGTTGTTGAATTTGTACATCCAACTCCGTCGGTTACGATTACAGTATACGTATTTGGGGGCAATGCATTTTGAGTTGTACCTACTAAAGCTCCTGGAGACCATGTATATGTTAATGTTCCGGTTCCACCTGTTGCGGTTACTACTGCTGCACCATTATTTGCTCCAAAGCAAGTCACATTGGATGAATTTACAACGGATATACTTGGACTATTGTTTGCGGTAACAGTGGCATTTCCAATCGCCGTGCAACCATTTGCATCGGTCACAACCAAGCTATAAGTTCCTGCTGCAAGTGATGAAATACTTGCGCCCGAGCCAACGTTTGGTGTCCAAGCATATGAATAAGTGGCTGTCCCACCGCTTACAGTGGCTGTAGCTGTTCCTGAATTTGCACCACAATTTGTTGGTGTAGCCGAACTGGTAACACTTAAAGCGACAGCGGGTTGAGTAATGGTTACAGTTGTCGATCCTGGACAATTATTGGCATCTAAAACGTTCACCGTATAGATCCCCGCTGCAAGGCTATTCTGTGTTACACCTGAAAGTCCACCTGGTGACCATGAATAGGTATAGTTTGCAGCTCCTCCCGTTGCATTTATTGTTGCTGTTCCATTGTTTCCAGCGAAGCAGGAGACGGGAGTTGTTGTTGAGTTAACACTAATTGTTGGGCAAGGATTCGTTGAGCACGAAAGGATTCCAGCCGCGCTATTCAAGATCAGCACAGTTGCGTTTCCATCGGTAATTTGAACAGGATACGAGGTAATGGTTTGTGAAGTCCCTGTTCCAATAGCTGTCCATGTGGTCACCGAATTTGTGCATTGCGTGGGCGTACAACCATTGTAGATATTGAAAAACGGGATGAATTGCGGGGTTCCCCCACATGCTGTACATTCCGCTGCATTGGCTGGGGTTACTGTAGTAGTTGTAGTAGTTCCTTGGCTCCAAGTATACGTTGGACTGCCCCCTGAAACGGTGAGTTGTCCATTTGTCTCTTGGCAAACTATAAGGCTTGCGCATGCCGCAACATTGATAGTAATTGTTTCGGAGCCACAAGGTAAAGTATACGTGATATTTTGTGTTCCAACGCCTGCTGTAGTTGGATTAAAAATTCCGTTGGCACTTACTCCCAAACCAGACCATGTGCCACCAGCGGTCGCTGCTGTCAGCGCAATAGGCGCATCGGTAACGCATACATCTTGCGGAATACAGATTGTTGCATCACAGCAGGTGGTAGGGATTGGAGCACACGCCGACGCAGCGAATAGTTGGACACCACCACTCCGAGAAGCGTTTGTGGAATTTCCTGTTCCGCCACACGCTATAATTTCTCCACCTGAATTTACCTTAACATCATAAACTTTGAACGCTGTAGCATAAAATGCTTGTTGCATTAGATTCGAATTAAATTTATACACTCCTGTTTGGGAGCCAACATAAATATTCCCACAGTTGTCTATATCAATACCGCTATTGGCGACCTGATTTCCACCAAGGAAAACACTGTTGAATGCCCCGCCAACAATAGCAACAGAGGAAATCAAGGCACCGGAGGACAACGATCGTTTTTGAAGTTGATTCCCTCGGTGAACATAAACAGCATTGGCATCAGCACGTATAGCCATGATTCCGGCATTATCGTAGCGGAAGTCTTCACATTTATAGCCAAGTCCTATTCCATGGTTGTTTTTATAGAAACTAGAACTACCATTTGGACAAAGGTTGAAGTTGTTATGGATAAATCCTATGGTGTCATGGGTGAAGAAATAATACTTACCATTGGGTGCTGCAGTTATCGACCTGACCTCTTCTAAATTGGGAGGAAAGGAGAACATTTGTCCTGTAGAAATGAATTGCTCGTTTGAAATGTTTAGCGTACTTGTGTTCACATCATAAATTACTGCATCCAATTGAAATACAGC
>CAIYXD010000218.1 GCA_903930085.1 uncultured Flavobacteriia bacterium | reverse complement strand
GTGCGTTTTGCCGGACAATGCCCGTAACATAGCAATTGCCTCTTCGCGACTTTCTGGTTTTCCCAGAATAATAGAATCGATAATTACAACTGTATCTGCGCAAATGAGTAGTTCGGCTTCTGTAAGTTCGGAAACCAAATCAGCCGCTTTTTTTGAAGCGATGTATAGTGCCACATCACTTGGCTGCATTTCTGCTGGAAAAGATTCGTTCGTTTCTTTCGTTCGCACTTCAAAATCGAAGCCTAAACCAGCCAAAAGTTCTTTTCTGCGCGGTGATTTTGATCCTAAAATTAATTTCATAAATGGAAATATGCCAAGTAATAGGTTCCTAAAACCCCTACAAGCATTGCGATTTTGATAAGGTTATTTAGAAGTTTCAAGGAACTTTTTTTAGAAGAAAAGATCCATGCCACAACAAATAGGTTCATTAGAGAAGCACACAAAAACGGTACTGTTTTACTCAAAAATTCTACGTTCAAATTATAAATTGCTGTTCCAGTATAGAAAACTGGCAATATAAAAAGTAAAATTCCAACTATGACCAAGGATTTCCTTTCACCAATTACCATTGGGAGGGATTTTACATAAATCAATTTATCGCCGTCCACATCTTGTGCATCTTTTACTATTTCACGTGCAAAGTTTTGGATAAATGCAAAGGCCGCGAGTAAATACAAATAAATAATGGTATCGTCAATGATTGGTCGCCAGGATTCGGGATTAAATTCTGAATAGGGAATGTTGTTAGAATTTCCAACTTTAAAGTAAATCATCACCAGTAATGGCACTAAAGCTGTTAAACCAGCAACAATAATATTACCAATGATAATTTTCCGTTTAAACAACATGCTATAAAACCAAAGTGCGTTGATAGAGAGTAAATGAATAAATACAAACCACAACGACTGGTATTTTGCACTAAGATAAAGTGCAATGGTAAACGCAACGCCATTGAAAATCCAATGTACTAAAATTGCCCAGCGTCTTTTAATGTGTTTCGTGATAATCAGTTTTTCTGGTCTATTGATTCTGTCTGCCTTTACGTCAAAATAATCATTGATGATATTTCCCGCAGCAGCAATCAAGACTGTTGAAAAAACGAGTAAAAAAAAATCAATCCCACTATCGTCAATTTTTTGGTAGTAATTGACGGATTGAATGTAATACCGCACGCCGTACATTGTCAGAACAATGATGGCCATGTTTATTGGACGAATAAGTTTTATAAAATGCATTATTTCAGTATTTTATATTCAGTTCTACGATTCGATTGATGCGCCATTTCGCGTTCCTGTTCCGTTGCTAGTTTGGCAATTTCACTGTCCGAAAGTACGGGTTTTGTTTCACCATATCCTTTGAACGACATTCGCTTTGCATCCATTCCTTTGGCCACAATATAGTCATAAACTGCTTTGGCTCTGTCATTTGACAATTTTAAATTATCCTTATCGTCTCCACGCGTGTCTGTGTGACCACCAATTTCAATTTTCAAAGTCGGATTATTTTTAAGAAAATCCAATAATTTACTCAATTCAATAAAGGATTCGGAGCGCAAGGTTGCTTTACCAAAATCAAAGAAAACATTTGCTAGGAGCGTTGGTTGTTCATTCGTAATTGGCACCATCGGCACATCCATGTGAATTGCTTTTTGACCGTTCGGATCTAACATGTTGAAGTTTTTGGAGAAAAAAGTGTATCCAGGATAACTTACATTCAGCGCATATTCATGATTTACAGGCAAAGAAACCATAAATTCTCCCGTAGTTTTGTCCGCTTCCGAAACAATTACCTCTTTTCCGGTTTTTAAATCCACCAACTGAAATTTTCCTGGAACCGGTTTACGATCCGTAATATCAAAAACAATTCCTTCAAAATAAAGGGTTTTTGTGGGACGAAGTTCTTCCGGCATTGTAAAGTAGTAGATGTCCAAATCGCCAAATCCACCTTTTCGATCCGACGCAAAATAGGCAATCTCACCATCTGGGGAAACCATCAAGGAATTTTCGTCGTACTTTGTATTTATTGGATAGCCAAGATTTTCTGGATTTGACCAGTTTCCAGTTGCATCTATTCTAGAAACGAATAAATCCGACCCGCCCATGCCTCGGTGTCCTCGCGTTGCAAAATAGAGCGTTTTTCCGTCGGGGTGAATAAGCACGGATTCTTCTTGGTACGGCGTATTTATATTTCCCGGTAATCTTTCTGCGGTTGACCATTGCCCATTTTCCATTAGTCGGGAAACAAAAATATCGGAATCATTTGGTTCCCCTCTTTTACTCACACGGCGAATAAAATAAAGCGTTTTTCCGTCTGCAGAAAGCGAAGGCTGCGATTCCCAGCTAAAAGTGTTTACGTTTCCAGGAAGGTTTATAGGATCTACCCAACGACTGCCTAATTTTTTCGTGTAAAAAAGGTCGCAACTTCCTTTTCCGGTTCTATTTTCTCCGTAATTATTATTTCCAGACTGATCTGAACAAGCAACAAAAATCAACGATCTGCCATCTGCAGAAATTGTTGGCGCTCCTTCGTTTAAAACGGTATTTACATTCGTTGGCATCGGGGTGGAAGTGCCCCAAAGGTTTTCTTCATTTTGTTCAGAGACATAAAAATCTTCCTGTTCTCCAAGAGGTGTTCTGCTGTCCAAAATTCTGCGTGTAAATAATATGGTTTTTCCATCCACAGTAATTGTTGGGAAATATTCTGGGTCGGCAGTATTGATTCCAGGACCGATATTTATTGGATTAAAGTTTTTTGGATGTTTTAGTGCATCTAGCGCAAATTCGCAATTTCCCTGAATTTCATAGGCTTTTTTGACCAAGCTTGGATTTGCGTTTTGATTACGTATATATAAATCTAAATTAATTAAGCTTTTTTCATAATCTCCGATTGCATGCTGCAAATTTGCGAGAAAAAAATAAGTACTTCCCGATGGACTATGGTTCGGATTTATTCCCAATGCAGCTTCATAATGCGAAATTGAAGCTTCATAATTTCCCAAATATTCAAAATATTCTGCTGAAAGTAGGTGTGCTTCCCAAAATTTTGGATCCTTCACTAAAGCTTTCTCCAAAAATTCGATTCCTGATTTGTAATTGGGTTGCTTTGTTTTTGGGTCTAAAGTCAAAAGTGGCGCATTTTGTCCTTTTTCAAATAGTTTTATTGATTTTTTGTTAGAAGTAGAATACTTTTGTTGCGCCGTAGAGCAGGATGCAAAAAAAAGTAAACTTAAAACGAGTAGATTAAATTTCATATTTACGGTATATTCATGAATTTATGTGTCTGCAGAGAAATATTCCATCTTGGATTTTTTTTCACAAAATCGATAATCAATGGCAAGAATCGTTCCTGTTTTGACCATTCCGGTTGGAGGTAAAATTTACAGGATTCACCTACTTTTTCGGCAAGTTGTTGCGCCCATTCAAAATCAGAAGGGTGGCTAATAATAATTTTCAATTCATTTGCTTTTGCAAAGGCTTCCGCAACTGGAGCTTTAAACTTTTTTGGGGAGAAGCAATACCAATCAACGTTTCCATTCAATTTATAAGCTCCAGAAGTTTCTATTGCGACTTCCATTCCCAGTTTTTTTAAGCGGAAAACCAAAGCGGTCAAGTCATACATTGCAGGCTCACCGCCAGTTATTACAACAAAATTTGTTCCGGAGGTACGTACTTCATTCTCTAGAAAACCGAGCGATTTCAATGGATGTTCGTTCGCATTCCAACTTTCTTTTACATCGCACCAAACGCAACCAACGTCACAGCCAGCCAAGCGAATGAAAAAAGCGGGTCTTCCAGAGTAGAAACCTTCTCCTTGTATGGTATAGAAATATTCCATTACTGGCAATTCCAGCGTTGGGTCGACATCTTTTACGTGCATAGTCACAAAAATAGCGAAATTATTCTTGAATACACCGGAGAGAATGCAGGATGTAAATAACGTATATGAAGCAAAAAAAGAGCCTTTAATTTAATTCAACTTTTCGCCACGACTCTTTTATGCGGTTGTATTCTTGCAGAAAATCAATTAAACCTTTCTGTTTTTCGGCTTTTGAAATGTCTTGTGTTATTAATTCAAAGCAATTTCTAATCCGTGTCAATATGGTAGATTCGGGTATTTTATTCTTTTTATATGCCGGAAAATCAATTGTTCTAAAAATTTTCATGATTTTATTTTTTTGTGCAATTTCCATTTTTAACGGATTTTCTTTTTGATCCAAAATATACAAGATAGGCAGTAATTTGGCACTTCGATCAATAAAATAGCGCAGAATAAAATCTACCTCATTTCTATATTGAATGTTTTCGAGCGTCATTTTATTTTTTTTAAGCGACCAGTGCATTTTCCAAATTAAAAAAAAAGAGAAATACAATCTAAATCGATTAAGCCAACGTAAGGAATTTATAGTTGAATAAATTATTTTTTTCTGCGGAACAAATGGTTTTATATATTTGCTTAACTAAAAATTAAAATGCCATGAAAAAATCGCTACTGCTTTTACCAGGAATATTTCTTGTTTTCAACTTTTTTGCGCAACAGCAAGTAGGGAATAGTGCTCTAGAATCTTGGGATAATGTTGGTGCATCTACCGAAGAACCAACAAATTGGAATAGTTTTAAATCTGCTTCAGGTTCTTTAGCCGGTTTCGCGGGACAACAAATTTCCAGATCAACCGCCATTAGAGCAGGAGCGACAGGAAGTTATTGCGCTAGAATATGGTCGAATAGTGTTCTTGGAGTCGTTGCGAATGGAAATATGACTTTGGGAAAAATAAACATGGGAAGTTCAACGGTAACTTCTGCGTCCAATTACAATTTCACCAATACAGCCGATCCAAATTTTTCGGAAGCTTTCACTGCAACACCAGATTCGCTTGTTTTTTGGGTAAAATACACCAATGCAAATAGTGCAAGTCAAGCGAGAGTGAGTGCAGTTTTACACGATACATACGATTACCAAGATGGTTTCAATGTACATGCAGGTTCCGCGCCGCACAAAGTTGCAGAAATCTCACACAATTATAGTGCAACCGGTGGACAATGGGTACGTAAAAGCATTCCATGGAATTACACAGGTCCAGCAGCAGTAAATACCTATGCATTAATAACATTTACAACGAATAAAACGCCGGGCGGAGGAAATACCAACGACGAAGTATTAATCGACGATATTCAATTGATTTACAATCCGGTTAACCAGCAGATAGTTGCGAATTGGGATGCTGCGACAACTTTTGAAGATGCGCCAATTTCTATTCCAGTAACAGCGAACGATACGGATTTTGAAAATGATATTAATCTTGCCTCCTTAATGGTTTCCTCGAATCCTGCAAATGGATCCGCAACTGTTACCTTAACCGGAGAAATACTTTACACGCCAAACCCAGGATATTTTGGAAATGATACCTTTATCTACCAAATTTGCGATGGTGGAAATCCAGAAACATGCGACACCGCAATCGTATATGTTTCCATTACAGAAATAGTTTCTGGAAACAACCCAATTGTGGCAAATGACGATGTTGCAGAAACAGATATGTTCATTTCTGTTACTACAAATGTATTGGCAAATGATGTAGATTTTGAAAATCAAATAGATAATTCGACACTTACCGTTACGGTTCAACCAACAAATGGTACAACTTCCGTAAATACTGCAACGGGAGAAATAACGTATACGCCAATTTCAACCTTTTATGGATTGGATTCGTACAGTTATTCTATATGTGACGCTGGAACACCAGCAATAACCTGCGATGAAGCAATGGTTTCGGTAACGGTGAATTTAACTTGGGGAACGGATGATATTTCAGAAAACACGTTTCAATACGTTGTTTTGCCAAATGAAATTAAGATTATTGGAGCAACATTGAATGGCAATTACACCTTGTATTCTGCAAATGGCGCATTGGTTGAAGGCGGAGAAATTACACCTAGCATCGTGTTTCAAAATCTTTCTGGCGTTTATTTCCTGCACTTGCAAACGGAAAAAGGAATTTTTTGTAAAAAGGTAGTTATCCTATAAATTCTATTTCCGACCCAATGCGTTATCTTGTTGTATGTGTTCTTTTTTCTTTCGTGTTTTCTTCTGCTGCACAGCAAGGAAAAGTTATCGGTAAGATTAGAGATGAAAAGAACGAAGCTGTAATTGGCGCGACTATCATCTGTAAAAAGGAAGTAACGATTGGCGCAATTTCCAATGAAAAAGGGGCTTATGTTCTTGAAGTTCCCGCGGGTGAAGCCCAACTAATTTGCCGTTACATTGGAATGGTAGCAGATACGTTTCAAGTTATTGTTCGCCCAAACGAAACGCTGGTTTTAGACATTGTTTTAGTTGCTTCCGTGCAAGAACTAGAAGAAGTAGAGGCGAAGGTCGGTAAATTTGATAAAGCGCTGGAAGATCAAACTGTTTCCATGGAAATTATTCGTCCGCAGTTGATTGAAAACAAAAATACGCGCAGCATTGAAACCGCATTGGATCAAACGCCGGGTTTAAATATTCTCGATGGAGAACCGCAAATCAGAGGAGGAAGCGGATTCACTTTTGGAGTCGGTTCTAAAGTTGCAGTGATTGTGGACGACATGCCGATGCTTTCAGGCGACGCCGGACGACCAGAGTGGGGATTTATTCCGGTAGAAAATATTCACCAGATTGAAGTCATAAAAGGCGCAGCTTCCGTTTTATCGGGAAGTTCCGCTTTGTCTGGCTCGATTCACATTCGAACAGCTTATCCAACTGCCAAACCGTTAACCAAAATAAATGTCTATTCCGGAGCCTATTCCAATCCATCCAGCGGCGCTGCTGCATGGTGGAATAATTATCCAGGAATCCATGGCGTGAATTTCTTGCATTCGCGCATTATAAAAAATCTCGATTTAGTGGTTGGTGGTAATTTCAATTACGACCATGGCTATATTGGAGCGCCAATTACCGATTCCATTGTTGCGACCGTTTTTCCTGACACACTTTCCAATTTTTCGGAAAAAGATCTTGTTTCCAAGCGCGCGCGAATCAACTTTAATTTGCGCTACCGTTCACAAAAGATTCGGGGATTGAACTATGGTATCAATGGAAATTTCATGCTTTCACATTCCAACATGGCGCTCGCGTGGCTGAACGATTCCAGTGGTTTGTACCGCGCTTATCCAGGAGCAGTATTTTTGCAGGATCAATT
>CAIYXD010000217.1 GCA_903930085.1 uncultured Flavobacteriia bacterium | reverse complement strand
ATGGAAGAATCTAAAATGCCGTCGGAATTAGCAGGAATGTTAACCAACATTGAAAACAATGGTGCTCCGTGGCAGTTTTCCCAAAATGACCGATTAAACTGGGCATCGGAGGATTGAGTTATTTTCTAGAACGGAAAGAATTAAAATAAGATAATTATTCATTTTTTTGAAATAAGATAATATGAGTTTAAAAGTTCCTACAATGGCTGAAATGACTGCCCAAGGAGAGACGCCAGATGTTCTTTTCTGGGTTGGTTGCGCCGGGAGTTTTGATGATCGTGCAAAGAAAATCACAAAAGCTTTAGTGAAAATTCTAAACCATTGTAAGGTGAAATTTGCCGTTTTAGGAACGGAAGAAAGCTGTTCTGGAGATCCAGCAAAACGAGCGGGAAACGAATTTACTTTTCAGATGCAAGCAATGATGAATATCCAAGTTTTAAACGGTTATGCGGTAAACAAAATTGTTACTGCTTGTCCGCATTGTTTCAATACCTTGAAAAACGAGTATCCTGAATTGGGTGGGAATTACGAGGTTATTCACCATACGCAATTGATTCAAGATTTAATCAATACAGGAAAATTGGCGCTTGAAAATGGTGGCGTTTATAAAGGCAAAAAAATCACGTTCCACGACCCATGTTATTTAGGAAGAGCAAATGACGTATACGATGCGCCGCGCGAATTAATTGAAAAATTAGATGCGGAACTAGTCGAAATGAAACGGTGCAAATCAAATGGATTATGCTGTGGGGCAGGTGGTGCGCAAATGTTTAAGGAAGCAGAAAAAGGAAACAAAGAAGTAAATATTGAACGAACGGAAGATGCTTTAGAAACGAATCCTGAAATAATTGCTACCGGTTGTCCTTTCTGCAATACGATGATGACAGATGGCGTAAAGAATTTCAATAAAGAAGCGGCTGTTCAAGTGTTAGATGTTGCCGAATTAATTGCAAATGCAGCTGAATTATAACCATACAATGTTATTTCCAAATTTTCCCGAAAACAGCAAAGTATGGGTGTATGCTGCAAATCGTTTTTTTACAGAACACGAATCGAAAATCATTCAACATAATGTAGATTTATTTACAAAGCAATGGGCTGCCCATGGTTCCGGATTAATTGCACTTGGCTCAATACTGCACAATTCCTTTATTGTGCTAGTGGCGGATGAGAATCAAGTAAAAGCTTCTGGTTGTTCGGTAGATAGCAGCGTGCGCTTTATCAAAGATATTGGTAATGAATTCGAAATTGATTTTTTCAATCGCCTGAACCTTTTAATTGAGAAAAATGGAGAGTTTAAACGCATACATTTCAGCGAATTACAAACGTATTACGATTGGAACCTATTTAATCCTTTGGTGCAGAATTTGAAGGAATTGCGCGAGAATTGGTGTGTACAAATCGCAGAAAGTCAATTCGTGAAATAATAAAAGCTTTCCGTACGTTAACCCGTAAAAACTTACAGCTTGTTTTTTGTTTTTTTTTTCTTTCGGATCCAAGCGTATTCCACCAACAATTTTTACAGAATAAAACGATTGACGGTAAACAAATTCATTAAACCGAATGGATTTATTATCAAAATCTGTTACAATAAACACAAAGAACCGCGGAACGGTGTAGCCTCCAATAAAGCGAAAATCTATCCGTGGTGACAAACCTAGAAAACCTCTTGTTGTGCCATCTGCCATATAGAATTTACT
>CAIYXD010000216.1 GCA_903930085.1 uncultured Flavobacteriia bacterium | reverse complement strand
TACAAAGGCCAAGTTTTGAATCAAGTTGCAACCTTGTTTTTAAATGCAACACGGGATATTGTTCCGAATTGGTTGATTGGAACGCCGGATCCGAGTGTGGCAGTTGGTCTGGCTTGCGAGCCAGTGCGCGTTGAAATGGTGATTCGCGGTTATTTAGCCGGACATTCCGCACGCGAATATAAAGCTGGAAAACGGGAATTATGCGGCTGTGTTTTACCGGAAGGAATGAAGGAAAACGATAGATTTCCCGAACCAATTATTACACCGGCATCCAAAGCGGAGGAGGGACACGATGAAGATATTTCTCGGGAGGAAATTTTATCAAATGGAATTGTTCCGGAGGAAATTTACGTTCAAATGGAAAAATACACACGTGCTTTGTTTCAACGAGGCACAGAAATGGCGGCAGAAAGAGGATTGATCTTGGTGGATACAAAATACGAATTTGGAATTCGTAATGGCGAGGTTTTATTAATAGATGAAATTCATACGCCGGATTCTTCCCGTTATTTTTATTCGGAAGGTTACCAAGAACGCCAGGATAGAAACGAACCGCAAAAGCAATTGTCGAAAGAATTTGTGCGCCAATGGTTGATTGAAAATGATTTTCAAGGTTTGGAAGGTCAAACCATGCCAATTATGCCAGATGAATTTGTGCAAACGGTTACAGATCGCTACATTGAATTATATGAAATGATTACCGGTGATTCATTTGAAAAATCGGACACAAGCGATATCGAAGGAAGGATTAGACGCAACGTGGAAGCTTTTTTAGCAACGCTTTAAGGGTTTTTATATACACAAGTTGGTCTAAAATGAAAAATACGCTCGTTATCGGTGCAAGCACAAATCCGGATCGTTACTCCTTTAAAGCAATCCAAAGTTTGCGGAATTATGGCCATTTTGTTGTTGCTTTTGGTTTACGAAATGGAAGCGCAGGCGACACGGAAATTGCAACAGATTGGAACCCGAATTGGGAGATAGATACTATAACAATTTATATAAATCCAAAATTACAAGTAGCTTTTTATGCTGCAATTATTGCTTTAAAACCAAAAAGGGTTTTGTTTAATCCGGGAACAGAAAATCCTGAGTTCGCAGCACTTTTAGCGGCGAATTCCATTGCATTTGAAAACGCATGTACATTGGTTTTGCTTTCGATAGGTGAATACTAGGTTCAATCGAATACACTATCCTAATTATTTTAAACTAAAAAAGAGACTGCCTAAAAACAGTCTCTTTCTATTTACAGAAGGCGCTACTCGGCTTATTTAATTGAAATATTTTTAACCGATTTAGGAGAACTTATCTGTTTTTTCGCAACGTCAACATGCAAGATGCCATCTTTGTAAGAAGCTTCTATTTTGCTTTCGTTTGCATTTTCCGGTAAGGTGAATGAGCGGGAAAAGGATTGGTAATTAAATTCTTTTCTATAATAATTTCCACTTTCTTCTTTTTCTTCTTTTTCCTCTTGTTTTTCAGAAGAAATAGTAAGTACATTATTTGCTAATTCAATATTAATATCTTCTTTTTTTAAGCCAGGAGCAGCAAGTTGGATTTTAAAATCCTTTTCTGTTTCCTCAATATTTACGGATGGCAAAGAAGTGGAAGTTGGCACTAAGTTGCGGCTTTCGAATGGTAATAAATCATTCATCAATAAATCGTCTACCAATAAATTAGTAGCTGGGAAAAACCCATTTCTTTTCAATAATAAGCTCATGTTTTCTTTTTTTAAATGATTAAATTGTCACTGGTATTCAAGCGTTTAAGATTATTTAACCGCTATTTTTTTAACTGCCTTTGGCGAAGTGATTTCTTTTTTTACTAATTCAATGCTTAAGATTCCATCGGTGTATTTTGCCAAGATTTTCTGATCATTTACAGCTTCCGGAAGCGCGAATTTTCGAACAAATGCGTCGTATTGAAATTCTTTTCTATTATACTTCTGCTCCGCCGCTTTTTTATCTTTTTTTGTTGTTTTATCGCAGGAAACGTGAAGAATATTGTTGGTTAATTCAATGTTGAAATCTTCTTTTTTCAAACCTGGCGCAGCAAGTTCAATAACGAATTCTTTTGGTGTTTCTAGCATATTCGCCAGTGGTCGACTGGATTGAAAAATGCCACTATTCATTCCGTTCCAATCAAAAAGATTGTTCGAAAAAAAATCATCTAGTACTGTATTTACCGAAGGGAAAAACACATCTTTTTTTGCTGTTAAAGTCATACTTTATTTTTTAATTAAACATTGCTTACGAATTGATTATGATTGTATGAGTGGTTGTTTTTTTCATTTAGTCGCAATTCAATCCGAGAATGCTGGGCGCTAAAATCAATGGAACTGCTTTCATTTTTAAAGTTGATTTTAGCTGCAGTCGGATTTGGATTGAATACTGCTTCTTTCCTATTTTTTTTGCAGGAATTCAAAAAAAATAAAGCGGCTAAAATCACTAAAATCAGCGGAACAACTTTGCGAATATTCTTGGAAGTTGGTGTTTCTATCATTTTAGTACCTTTTTGATTTTTGAGGAAACTTTTACATGAAATTAGGGCATCTATTCTTTGCCGAAAATTTAACTCAATGAACAGAAATAGTTCTTCAATGAACGTTTTTGATTTCTCGGTAAAAAGACAGCTCGTTCGCTAATTATTGACTGATATTGATACTTCTCATGCAAAAATAGAATTCGAGCAAGATCAACTGATTTTATTCGGTTTCAAATTCCTACATTTAATTTAGTTTTCCCTTCCGTTTCATCCTTTCATTGCGTACTTTTGCACCTTAATTTTAAGAATAAAAAGATGGAGAATTTTGCAAGGGCGTTTTTTTCAATGCGAATGATGGCAGCGGGAATGGTTGTTTTCTTAGTTGCGATTGCTGCAGCCACTTTTTTCGAGTCCGCATATGATATTCAAACCGCTAAAATCATAATTTATAATGCGCTTTGGTTCGAACTTTTATTGGTGTTTTTGGGCTTAAACCTCATTGCGAATATCTTTCGTTATAATATGTTACGACGGGAAAAGATTGCTACGCTTATGTTTCACCTTTCTTTCATTATCATTTTAATTGGAGCTGGCGTAACGCGTTACATAAGTTTTGAAGGCTTAATGATGATTCGTGAAGGAGAAAAATCAAACTTTATATATTCGTCCGATCCGCACATTTGGTTTCGTGTAAACGATGGAAAAGTGCAATACAGTTACAGTGAAAAATTATTCATGTCGGAAATTACCAATAATGATTTCTCTATCGATATAGATTTTCCAAAACATGCTTCTCCAATAAAGATTGAATACGTTAATTTTCAAAAGAAAATGATCGATTCTTTGGTAATAAATGATTCCATTCAAGGC
>CAIYXD010000215.1 GCA_903930085.1 uncultured Flavobacteriia bacterium | reverse complement strand
GTAGCGAGCGCACATATTGTATCGTGTGTGTGTGTCATGAGGAACAAAGGTAAAACAAGAAAGGGATGAATTTGCATCCATCCCTTTAAAAATAATGAAATTTAAGGTACTTAAAAATTAATCTGCGCTTGCAATCTCAGTAGATTTCCTTGTTGAAAATTCTCCGGTTTTGCATGATCTTCAAATCGACGATGGGAGATGGTGTACATAGCAACCAATTCAAATGTTTTGTGCGGTTGCCATTCAAACCCAATTTCGTATTCATTTAGCTTATAGCTTCTTGCATCAAGTTCATGCTTTTTACCCCCTTCATAGTACTGACCTCTAAAAAATGGAATTAGAGTTTGTTTTCCAATTTTCAACATGTAGGAAAGGGTAATATACCCACCTTTTAATCCTTGAACTTCAATAGAATCGCTAAATTTGTTGTATTCTGGACCTCTTCCAACGTTGTATTCTGCTTGAATTCCAAAAGGTTTTGGGTAGACAATGAATGAAGCCGCAATACGTTGGTCTAAATATTCATTATTTGCAGCTTTTTTAACTTCTGGACTTGTGCTCAACAATACGTATTTGCCCGTGTAGGCTTGAATACCAGGTTCAATTATTTGATTCTTAATTTTAAATGGATAGCTAAACCTAGAAACAACATGCAAATTGTCATTTCGTTCCGCTTGATTTGCCGTCTGACCATTATATACCCCAAAGGCAAAAACACCATAATCACCAGAACCTTTTAACCCATCTTTTATTAAACTACTAAATAGTTCGCGTTTGGCTTTTGGCGCCCAATAAAAAAAAGCTCCCATATCGCGTTCATTTGAAACAGAACTATTTAATGCATCATTACGGTCTAACGGTAATCGATTTTGACTGGACTGCATATTTTCAAAACCATAAGGAACTTTACTTTGTCCCAATCGAATACGAAATTCATTGTTTTTGTCTAAACCCAAGTCAAAATAAGCATCTCTCAATTGGGCAATATTTCCAGTAGAACCTGCGGAAGAAGCAAAATCTGGTTGTATATAGAAATAGACTCGCTTGGAGATTTGACCTGAAAAAATCATTCGTGCTCGGCGAATAAAAAAGCCGCTATTTTCCCCCCATGATCTATCGCATTGCTCGCATTTCAAATCGGGATTTGTTTCTAACAAACGATTATACCGTACTTGCAGATATCCTCTAATTTGAAAATTATCATACCAATTCGTTTTGGTAACATTCTCCAGTTTATTAGCTACATTCAAACTATCCAATTGAGAGGTAGCAGATGCTGCTAAAAGAGAACAAAAAGAAAAACTCAGAAATACTTTAACCATACGTGACGTCCTAAAAATTTATGACTACAAAACTATTTCATTAATATTGGCTTAATATAAAAAACACAATAAATTAAGATTTATATAACTTGCGTAACAATTTCGTAATATTAAAAAGGCTTGATTCACAAAGGCGTACACGTAAAAAGGCGTTCTTTCATCGGTTTGTTACACGAAAAGATTCTTTAAAAACAACTGCTTCCTTAATATTAAGTTAACATATAAATGATTTATCCTGAATAAATGGCTGTAAATCCAATATTTACATTTTGAGCGGTTCAAATAACTGTCTTAACATTATCATTACGTTAACAAAACAAAGAGAAACCATTCCTATTCAATTAATGAAATACATTTGCCAAAAAAATCTATAGTTATGGCAGCATCTGGTCTATTAAAATTCTTTTTACCAAAAGATAGAGTGTTTTACACGCTTTTTGAAAGCGCGAGTGCAAATCTCGAAACACTTGCTAAGAAATTAGTTCAAGTTGTATATGAAGCGGATTATAACAAAAGAGCCGTGATCATTAAAGAAATGGAAGATCTTGAACACCAAAATGATATTTTAACACACAATATCTTTTTAGAGTT
>CAIYXD010000214.1 GCA_903930085.1 uncultured Flavobacteriia bacterium | reverse complement strand
GGAGCAAGAAATAGATTACAATACAGGCAAAGTAATCTCCTATTATTACCTTTCTCAAACTGGAACACTTCAAAAATCAGGAACGTTTAAAATTGGTCCTGCGTATGTAAAAAAAGGAAATAAAGTTTACCGCTCAAACACGGTAAACATTACAATTTCTAAAGAAAATGATCCATTAAATTTTGGAAATGAACTTACTTCAAGACAACTAAATCAACCCGCTTTTGGAATAATAGAAAAATCTAAAACGGTTATTTATGAGGGAGAACCTTTAATTTTGAACGCAAAAGTTTACGCGCAATTTGATGCTTCACATTTGGAGAATTACGAAGGATATTCCTTGGATGGAGCAATTGACAAACACAGTATTGGAAATACGACACAGATAGTAGTTGAAGAAGAAAAAATCAAACGAAAAAGTTATTTTTCTTTCGTTTACGATAAAAAAGTCGTTTTCCCGAATGGCATTGGAACGCTTACCATTAATCCATTTAAACTAAATTTACGGCGCGGTTTTGAAAGTTTACCCTTAACTTCGAGTGCCACAACCATCGAAGTGAAACCATTGCCGAAAAACGCACCTGAAAACTTCATCGGTGGGGTTGGACAATTTGGTATTTCAAGAAAGTTAAGCTCCAAACCGTCCAAGCAGGGAGATATTTTTACGCTTATTATAGAAATTGATGGCTTTGGCAATTTACAAAATATCCTAGAGCCGAATTTGAATCTGCCGAAAGGTTTTCTTCTCTATGGCGATCCCATTGTAGAAGAAGATTTCGTTTACGGAAGTCGCGGCGCAGAAGGTAAAATTAGTTACGAATACAATATTCAAGTTACAAAACATGGAGAACTAACTTTTCCGGAAACAACTATGGCGTATTTTGATCCTACGAAAGAAAAATACATTCAAATTTCTTCTGAGAAAAATTCTTTCACTATTTCTAAAAATGAGAAATTCAGTGGAATACTAAATGATTCTGCTCTCCTTTCCAACAAGGAGAAAAATTTAGTTTCATCACCAATGCCATTGGATGAAAATAACCAATCAAAAAGTACTGATTTTCTGCAGTCACCTGTATTCTGGATTGGTGTTTCTAGTCCAATTTTACTCTTATTTTTTCTAGGATTATTCTGGAAAAAGAAAGCCAAAAACAAGGTAAGCACCGAATTAAAAAATACGCAAAAAAATACGCAAAAAGAAATACAACAAGTCTTTGAAGAAGCTGAAAATGCTTTAATTCAAAAAAATTGGAACCACTTTTACTCGCTGATTGAAAAAGGACTTCTGCTATCGATTACTTTATTCCTTGAGAACAATGAAATTTCACTTTTAGGTAAGAATGAAATTCTAGTGAAATTGCAAGAAAATAGAATGGATTCTTCAAAAGTGGAGACTTTTAGAATGCTTTTCACTCGCTGCGAAGAGGCTAGATTCGGAATGGGATGCAATGAACTTGCCCCCGAAAAAATTCTTACTGCAGCAAAAGAAACGGTGCACGCAATCTTAGATTGAATTTCTCAGTATAATACTTACGATTGATAGTTAGGAATGGATGTTTCGCATCTTTTGTTGGACGAAATTTAAAAAGTCAGAATCTTCATGTATTGTTTCGGATGAACAAACTTCTTGCTTCGCATAATTCCTTATCTTTGCAGCGCAAATGATAAACTCAAAGGCTAACATTAGGAATCTAACCTTGGAAGAATTAAAGGTTTCCATGGAGAAATTGGGCGAAAAATCGTTTCGTTCAAAACAGATCTTCGAATGGCTATGGCAAAAAAACGCAGCAACTTTTGAAGAAATGTCTAATCTTAGCAAGGACCTGCGACTAATTCTCGAAAATCATTTTTACATCGACCATATTGTTTTGGATGATCAGCAAATCAGCTCGGATAAAACAATAAAATGTGCGTTTTCTATCGGCGAAGGAAAAGTTGTTGAAGGGGTTTTAATCCCAACAACCTCCAGAACTACAGCGTGTATTTCATCGCAAGTTGGATGCAGCTTGTCGTGTACATTTTGTGCAACTGGAAAGTTGAAATTAATGCGAAATTTAAGTGCTGGCGAAATCGTAGACCAGGTGGTATACTTGAAAGACCAAGCAGAAAACCGCTATAATTCTCCATTAACCAATATTGTGTACATGGGAATGGGCGAACCATTATTGAACTATAAAAATGTTTTGCGTTCGGTGGAAATGCTGACTTCTGAAGAAGGATTAGGAATGTCGCCAAAACGCATTACCGTTTCTACAGCAGGTATTGCTAAAATGATTCGTAAATTGGGCGATGATCAGGTGAAATTCAATCTTGCAGTTTCTCTTCATGCAGCGAACGACAAGAAACGCAGCCATATAATGGAGATTAACGACACAAATAATTTGGCAGAATTAGCAGATTCATTGCGCTATTTTCACGAACAAACAGATTCTCGCGTTACTTTCGAATATATTATTTTCAAAGATTTCAATGATCAATTGGAAGATGCACAAGAACTAGCTGAATTCACCAAATGTGTACCATGCAAAATTAATATCATCGAATACAATCCAATAGACGATAGCGAATTCCAACAAGCGGATAAACAAAAAGTAGATGCATTTGCTGCCTATTTGGAATCTAAAAATCTTGTTGTAAATATCCGTAGAAGTCGCGGAAAAGATATCGATGCTGCCTGCGGACAATTAGCCAATAAAAACAAAGCAATTTTAAAAGACAATCGGGTTTTGAAAGGCTAAAAGTTGTTCAGACAATAACGAAAACCTGTCCAAATATGCTGTTCATAATTTAAACACGCTTTATATTCTATAAAAGCAATCTAACACGTATATTTGTCTTATGCTCACCGTAAAGGAAATGATCGCGCCAATTGAAATGGAAATGTCGGAATTCGACATCCGTTTTCGCCGAAATATGCAGTCAAAAGTTGCATTGTTAGACAAAATAACACATTATATTATTCGTCGAAAAGGAAAACAAATGCGGCCAATGTTTATTTTCCTCTCCGCAAAAATGCTTGGGGAAGTTAACGACAAAACGTACGATGCGGCATCCTTGGTAGAGCTTTTGCATACTGCAACTTTAGTCCACGATGATGTGGTAGATGACGCAAATGAAAGAAGGGGATTTTTCTCTGTGAATGCGCTTTGGAAAAATAAAATTGCTGTATTAGTTGGGGATTTTATGCTGTCAAAAGTGTTGCTGCTTTCTATTGAGAAAAATAACCTACGCTTACTGGAAATCGTTGCACGTGCTGTGCGCGAAATGAGTGAAGGGGAATTGCTGCAAATTGAAAAAGCAAGACGATTAGACATAACGGAAGATGTTTATTTCGATGTTATTCGTAAAAAAACAGCTTCTCTGATTGCTACTTGCTGCGAAGGTGGCGCCATTTCCGTAGATAGAGAAGATATGTCAGCAACCATGCGGCAATTTGGAGAACTCGTTGGTTTGGCATTTCAAATTAAAGACGATATTTTTGATTACGGATCAGATGATGGAATTGGAAAACCAACTGGTAATGACTTGCGTGAACGTAAAATGACATTGCCATTAATTTATGTGCTTAATACTGCTCCAAAGAATATAAAAAAGGAATTAATATCTATTGTGAAAAACCACAACGACGATCCAAAGTATATTGCACGCGGAATAGAATTAGTCGTTTCTGGGGGTGGAATTAAATATGCCACAGCTAAGATGATGGAATTAAAAGAGCAAGCGTTACAACTTTTGGAGGGGATTCCGGATTCAGAATCCAAACGTTCAATCATTGGGCTTGTCGAATATACAACTCAAAGGAAAAAATAATAACCGATAGAAATGAAACAGATTGTTGCGTTACTTATGATGGCTCTTCTCTTTGCATGTGCAGAAGAAGTTGAAAAACAAAAGACACCCGAAAAAGAAGAAATTTTGGTGGAAATTAAAAACGGAATGTACACGGAATGGTATCCTGGTAAAAAGCAAATTAAATACACGGGAGGCCAAGATGAAACCCAGCGCAGAAATGGCGTTTGGACTTTTTATGGTGAAGATGGGAAAGAACTTTCCGTAACCATGTATGATCATGGTTTGCGCGAAGGTTTTACAGTAGTAAAATATCCGAATGGAGCATTGCATTACCGCGGAGAATATAGCAAAGATAAAACTGTTGGAATTTGGACAACTTACAATGAAAAAGGCGAATTTCAATCCGAACAAGATTTCGGCTACCCGGAACAAGACAGCGTAAAATAATGTCTAAGATTCCCGCTCATATCATAGATGACATAATGCAAACTTCTCGCATCGAAGAGGTAATTGGCGAATTTGTCAACTTAAAAAGAGCGGGCTCAAACCTGAAAGGCTTAAGTCCTTTTACGGATGAAAAAACACCATCCTTTGTTGTTTCGCCAGCAAAACAAATATTCAAATGTTTTTCGACTTCTAAAGGCGGTTCAGTTGTAACTTTCCTAATGGAAAAAGAGCATTTTTCCTACCCAGAAGCGTTACGGTGGTTAGCAGATCGATATGGGATTCAAATTCCAGAAGACGAGCCAACGACTGCTGAAGAAATCGCCGCGATAACAGAGCGGGAAAGTCTATATATCATTAATGAATTTGCCAAGGAACATTTTCTGAATAATTTACAAAACTCAGATGAAGGTAAGGCAATCGCACTTTCCTATTTTGAAGAACGTGGTTTTCGCAAAGATATAATCCAGAAATTTCAACTAGGATATTGCCTAAATTCAGGCAATGACTTTACAACAGTAGCTCTTGCAAAAGGCTATAAATTAGAGTATTTAGAAAAAGTTGGATTAGTAAAAACGAAAGAAGAACGCCATTTTGATTTTTTCAGGGGACGCGTTATATTTCCTATTCATAGCGTTTCAGGTCGCGTTCTTGGTTTTGGTGGACGTACATTAATTACAGACAAAAAAGTTGCAAAATATTTCAACTCTCCAGAGAGTATAATTTACAATAAAAGTGAAATTCTTTATGGTTTACATTTTGCAAAAGGAGATATAGTAAAATACGACAATTGCTTTCTTTGTGAGGGATACACAGATGTTATCAGCATGTATCAAGCTGGCATTCAAAATGTTGTTTCCTCTTCTGGAACTTCGTTGACGAAAGATCAAATTAAATTAATTCGCCGATATACACAAAATATCACGATATTGTTTGATGGTGATCCCGCTGGAATTAAAGCCTCGTTTCGCGGTATAGATTTGATTTTGGAAGAAGGAATGAATGTAAAAGTTGTTCTATTTCCCGAAGGAGAAGATCCAGATTCCTTTTCAAAAAAATCTAGCTCGACAGAACTCGACGACTATATCAAATCCAGCACACAAGATTTTATTTCCTTTAAAACAGCTATTTTACTAAAGGATAGTAACAACGATCCAATCAAACGGGCAGAATTAATTCGCGAAATAGTGCATTCTGTTGCTTTGATTCCAGATCAAATTACGCGGAGTGTTTATTTGCAGCAAATTGCCGTAAAATTTGACATTAGCGAACAAATAATTTCCAATGAGCTTATTAAATTGCGGAAAAATGTCATCGCAAAACAACTGCAAGAGCCGGAAATTAGAGAAATACCAGTTGAAAAACAAGTTGAGTCCTACCAACAAATAGAAAAACTAGACACGCACGAAATATCGTTGCACGATGAGTTTAATTTGATTCGTCTGATGGTTAAATATGGCACTCGCGTTGTTCAAACGGAACAGCTAGGAGAAGATGGAAAATCTATGGTTGTGGAAACTAGTGTTATCGAATTGATTTTTCACGAACTGGATAAAGATGAATTGACATTCTCCCATCCATTATATTCTAAGGTTTACAGCCTTTTTGCGGAAGGTCTTGCAGAAAAACAATTACTTTCTACACAGTATTTAAAAAGATTGGAAGACCAGGAAATTGTAAAATTTGTTTCTGATATCGAATCCAATGATTATGAATTAAGCACGAAATGGCTGAGTAATTACAATATTGAGACACGTACAGAAGGAGACCGATTAAATGAAGCAATCAAAAATTCAATTCTTGGATTCAAATCCTTTAAAATAGAAACTAAAATTCGGGAAATACGCTTAAAGCTAGAGGATGTTGAAAATCTGACAGATACAGAAATGATGGAATTATTAGCCGAACAAATGGTTTATGAACGTATTAAAATTGTTTTTGCAGATAAATTAGGTCGAATTATATTACGTTAATTATGCTCAGTCAAACACTTTTTAAATTAGGACCATATAATGTTTGTCTTTGGAACATTATTTTATTAGCCATCATATTTTTCACTTCCATTATTTTAAGACGTGTTATCCACCGATTCTTGCGTCGCTATCTTAAAAGTGCAAATATTCGTGTGGAAGGCCGCGGTCTTACCTGGCTAAAACTAATAAGCCAAAGTATTTACATCTTAGCGTTTTATATTGCCATTATTAGTTTTAATATCAATAATGAGGATGTTACTTTTACGGATTTTTTAGATTTCAATATAATTGAAACACGGAAATTCACGTTAAGTTTTTACCATATACTTGTAATATTTGCCGTGTTTTTTGGCGCAAGAATGCTATTAAATATTGTAAAAATATACATCAGTAAAAAGTTCCGAAACAAACCAAATTTCAATGCTGGAACCGAATTTATCTATGTTCAAATCGCGAAATATGTCATCTATGTCTTCGCTATTCTCATAAGTTTAAAAGCTGTTGAAATTGATCTTTCCTTATTGATTACTGGTTCATTAGGTATTTTTGTTGGGATTGGCTTAGGATTACAAGACGTTTTCAAAGATATGTTCTCCGGTTTTGTTCTCTTGTTTGAAGGAAATGTACGTGTAGGAGATATCGTTGAAATTTCAAATGGTGGAAAGTCAGACGCAATCGTAGCAAAAATATTAAAAATCAATGTTAGAACAACCCAAATAGAAACGCGAGAAGGAAATGTTTTAATTTTACCCAATTCAAAGTTAACCCAGGAATATGTCGAAAATTGGAGCCACGGTTCAGATTTGTCGCGCTTCATGATCAAAGTTTCTGTTGCTTATGGAACAGATTGCGAATTGGTGTCTCGACTTCTCAAACAGGCAGCTCTAGCGCATCCAAAAGTCAGGAAATCTGAACCCGTAGAAGCACGTTTATCGAATTTTGGAAATAATGGCTTGGAACTCGATCTTGTTTTTTGGGCAGATCAAAGCTGGGATATTAATTTACATAAGTCCGAAATACGCTTTGAAATTGACCGCCTTTTTCGCCAATATGAAATCGTTATTCCTTTTCCCCAAAGCACAATTCATTTTGCGGATAATACAATTTTGAAATAAGGAATCTTCGTATTGAGATTTTTCTTTTTTTAACCCAGAAAATTAAACTAGCATAAATTTATAGCGCTGAATCGTATTCTCCAATCCTAAATACAATGCATCCGAAATCAAAGCGTGACCAATTGAAACTTCCGCTAAAAATGGAATGGAACGTTTGAAAAACTTTAAATTTTCCAAGCTTAAATCATGTCCGGCATTGATTCCAATACCAAGTGAATGTGCCAATTCAGCTGCTTGGATATAGGCATGAATTGCCTTCGCTGGATTTTGTTGGAAATTTTCAGCGTATGGACCTGTATACAACTCGATTCTGTCTACTCCGGTTTTTGCTGCAAATTCAATATTTACCAAATTTGTATCGCAAAATATAGAACTTCTGACTCCTAGACTTCTAAATTGCTGCACTAAATCTGTCAATAAGTCTATATTTTTTTGTGTGTCCCAACCTGCATTAGAGGTTAAAACAGTTGGTGGATCAGGAACCAAAGTAGCTTGCGTAGGGCGAATTTCTTCAATTATCTTTAAAAAACGAGCATCCGGAAATCCTTCAATATTGAACTCCGTTTTTACCACTTTCTTTAAATCGTATACATCTTGCAGAGTAATATGCCTTTGGTCCGGGCGTGGATGAACGGTTATTCCATCTGCTCCAAAGCGTTCACAATCCATCGCAACTTGAACAACATTTGGCGTATTCCCACCTCTCGCGTTACGGATAGTTGCTATTTTATTTATATTGACACTTAACAAAGTCATAATACGGTACAATTTTTGACAATCCAAAAGTACAAAGATCAAAAGTAATTTACTACTTTGGCAGTAACAATGAGAGCAAAAGAATTAATAACAGAAGAAATCCCTCCCCTAACACACACTGATTCAGGTGAAAAAGCCTTGCGTTGGATGGATGAATTTAAAGTTTCACATTTACCCGTTTTGAAGAATGGGAATTTCGTTGGTGTAATTTCTGAATCCGATGTTTTAGATAAAATGGACATTGTGGAATCTCTGGATAAGTTATTTGATCATCTTCCTCGTCCGTATGTATTTGAAAACGCCCATATTTATGAAGTGCTTTCGAAAATTTCAGAACACCGCATAAGTATCTTGCCAATCTTGGATGAATATGAAAAATACCTTGGATGCACGAGCGTATACCATTTGCTCACCGTAATTGCAAATACAGGAAGCATTAAAGAAACCGGAGGAATAATTGTTTTGGAAGTAAATAGTATTGATTATTCCATGGCGCAAATTGCACAAATTGTTGAAAGCAACAACGCGAAAATTTTAAGCTCTTATATTATGTCTTCAGTAGATTCCACGAAATTGGAAGTAACACTGAAAATAAATCAAGTCGAATTATCTCGAATCATCCGAACTTTTGAACGGTACGATTACATTATTAAAGAATCTTACCAGAAAAGTGAGGGCGACGAAGATATTCAAAACCGGTACGATGCATTAATGAACTTTTTGAAATTTTAAGATGAACGTAGCAATTTACGGCCCTAAGATCACCAAAGAAAATAGTGTCTATTTCAAGGAAGTATTAGATATACTAGCTGTATTTGGTTGGAATCCAATTCTTGAAAAAAACCTAAAAAGTCAAATGATTAAGAAAATGAACTTGTCCGATAAAGTGGATGAATTTTCTTCCCATTCTGATTTTCATAAAGGAATTGATTTAGCAATGAGTATTGGTGGTGATGGTACATTTATAAAAAGTGTCGGCTTTGTTCGGGATTCTGGTGTTCCAATTCTTGGTGTAAATACCGGTAGATTAGGTTTTCTAGCAACCATTTCAAAAGATCAGATTCATAATACAATGGAACAAGTAAAGCAAAAGAAATTTGAATACCAAAAAAGGTCACTTTTGCGCATCGATACGGAAGAAAATTTATTTGGAGAAGATAATTTCGCGTTGAACGAAGTGACCTTTCATAAAAAAGACACTTCTTCCATGCTCACTGTTCATGCTTATTTAGATTCGAATTACTTGAATTCGTATTGGGCTGATGGCTTAATTGTAGCGACTCCAACTGGTTCAACGGCATACAGTTTAAGTTGCGGTGGACCAATTATTACTCCTGGATGCCAAGTGCATATTTTAACGCCAATTGCAGCACACAATCTGAATGTGCGTCCGATGGTTGTACCAGATCACATGCCAATTAAAGTAAGTATAGAAGGAAGAGAGCGGAAATACTTAATCAGTTTGGATGGAAATTCAAAAAATATTCGCGAAGGAGAAGAAGTACTTGTTACAAAAGCAGAATTTATGATTAATGTAATTAAATTTGAAGAAAATAATTTCCTGGATACGATTCGAAATAAAATGATGTGGGGAATTGATAAACGCAATTGAAGAATTTGGAATTTGTGATTAAAAAAGAATAATTTAAAACCAAACAAATAGAATATGAAGTCGATTATTTTAATTTTTGCGGTAATGGTTACCGGTTTATCTTTTGCACAGAAAAAAGGTAAAAAACCAGCAATGGAACCAGGCATTTATACTGAATTTACAACTACAAAAGGAGTGATCTTGTGCCAATTGGAATACCAAAAAGCTCCTATGACAGTTGCAAACTTTGTTGGATTAGCAGAAGGTAAATTTACGATCATGGATACCTTGACATTTTCAAAACCATTTTACGATGGACTTAAATTTCACCGTGTAATCAAAGATTTCATGATCCAAGGTGGAGATCCAGATGGAACAGGGGCTGGAGGTCCAAAACACCGTTTTTATGATGAAATTCATCCAGATTTAAAGCATTCAGGACCAGGAATAATGTCGATGGCAAACTCAGGTCCTGCAACAAATGGCAGCCAGTTCTTCATTACACACAAAGAAACTCCATGGCTGGACGGAAAACATACCGTTTTTGGTCACGTAATTGCCGGACAAGATATTGTGAATAAAATCGAACAAGGAGATGTTATGACAAGCGTACTAATAATCCGTGTTGGAAAAGAAGCAAAGAAATGGAATGCATCCAAAGTTTTCATGGCTGAATATACTAAAATCACTGTAAAAGAGGCGGAAAAAGTGGCAGTAGCGAAATTAGCAGATGCAGCGCGTGAAGCGTAT
>CAIYXD010000213.1 GCA_903930085.1 uncultured Flavobacteriia bacterium | reverse complement strand
TTTATACGTTAAAATTAAGGAAGTATTCAGTGTTTTTTAATAATAAACCCAAATTTCATTCAACATAGAAATGTTCATTGACAGAGACTTACTTATATATTTTTAACGACAATTTCAGATATTTTTTATGTGTTTAAGCGTTAATTAAAGTATATTTATATTTCAAAATAAATTTTAATGACAAACTATTTTTCTCTCCTCATTTTCGCTTGTATTATTTTTAGCGGTCAAGCGCAAATCGACCCTCAAAAAGTTGGAACAACCCAAAAATTTGACGAAGTCCTTACCTATGTCAATAGAATGTATGTGGACGATGTAAACGCACAACAGCTTACCGATGCCGCAATCATTGCGTTATTGGAAAAACTAGATCCGCATTCCACTTATATTTCAAAAGAGGAAGTGGACGATGCTAATTCTTCCATAAATGGAAGTTTTGTCGGTATTGGAATTCGTTTTCAGATTCTGAAAGATACGTTGATGGTGGTTGCAACAATTCCTGGCGGACCATCCGAAAAACTCGGCATTAAACCTGGCGATAAAATCACAAAAGTTGACAACTTGATCGTTGCCGGAATTGGGTTGAAAAACTCCCAAGTTCGTGAAAAACTAATGGGAGAATTAGGCACAAAAGTTAAAATTGAAGTGCTTAGAAAAGCACAGAAAAAACCGATGGATTTTGTGATTACCCGCGATAATATTCCGATTAATTCCGTAGACGCATATTATATGCTCACAACAGAAATTGGCTATGTAAAATTGAATAGTTTTTCCAGAAGTACTATGGATGAAGTGCAAAAAAGCATCAAGGAACTAAAGTCAAAGGGCATGAAACACCTCGTTTTTGATTTGCAAGGAAATGGCGGTGGATTATTGGATCAAGCACAAAAAGTGGCAGATGAATTTTTGTCAGGAGATAAATTAATCGTCTATTCTGAAGGTAGAGCGCAACCTAGAACAAATTTAAATGCGTTTAGAAAAGGGCTTTGGGAAGAAGGCGAATTGGTAGTTTTAACGGATGAATATTCTGCATCCGCAAGTGAAATTCTGTCCGGAGCAATTCAAGATTGGGATCGCGGTTTAATCATTGGGCGGAGAACATTCGGAAAAGGATTGGTGCAGCGTCCAATAGATTTAACGGATGGTTCTCAAATGCGTTTGACAATTGCCCGTTACTATACACCAAGCGGTCGTTTTATCCAGAAATCTTATGAAGATAAAGAAGCGTATAAAAAAGACCTCACGCAACGCTATTTGAATGGGGAATTTAGCAATGCTGATTCTATTAAATTGCCAGATTCACTGAAATTTGAAACCTTGGTTTCCAAGCGAATTGTATATGGCGGCGGCGGAATTATGCCGGATATTTTTGTTCCATTGGACACGTTAGAATTCACAGATTACTACAGAGACTTAATTCAAGGCGGCCACGTGAATAGTTTCACCTTAGAGTATGTAGATAAAAATCGAGAACAGTTACTAGGGACCTACCCTTCTTTCGATTCATTTTTGAAAACATATTCACCTTCCACGATTTTGATGAATGAATTTCTGGCTTATGCTGAAAAGGAAGATCCGGAATTGAAATTCAATGAAAAGGAATATAAAACCAGCGAAAAACTTATCAAACTGCGGTTGAAAGCTATTCTGGCGCAAGATCTTTGGGGCTACAATGAATTTTATCAGATTTATAATGAATCCGATGAAATTGTAATGCGAGCAGTAAAAGCGATTGAAAACAAAGAAACGCACAAACTTCACCACAAAAAATAAAGTGACATTGAAAATGCTTTTATTAATTTTGTGAACAAACGATTAAATTTTAGAAACATGAAAAAGGTAATACGCACATTTTTTTCCATTTGCTTCGGATTAATACTTCTGAATTCTTGTAAAGATAGTTCCGCTAATATGGAATCTCAAAGTGGTGAAGTTGTTTCTGCTGTGGCAGCAGATGACCAGAACGAAGCAGATCTAAAAGCTTCGTTGAGTGAAATCGAAAAGGAAGAACAAGCGCGTTTTTCAAATGAATCTTCCGCAATGACAAGTATGTCGTTTGATAAAACAACACAAGATTTCGGGAAAATTAAAGAAGATACAGAAAACAATGCTTCGTTTATTGTAACCAATACAGGAACGAAACCTTTAATAATTGATAAAGTGGATGTCAGTTGTGGTTGTACAACAGCCAAAAAACCGGAGAAACCAATCGCTCCTGGAAAATCTGATAAAATTGAAATCATCTTCCATCCTAAAGTCGGACAATTAAACGAACAAAATAAAACGGTTACCATAACAGCAAATACAGATCCTAAAACCGCGGTACTAAATATAAAAGCGTTTGTAACTGAAAAATAAGGATCTGCGTTTCAATAACGTATTTTAAATAGTATTCTTAGAACCGTTGGGATTTTTTCTCAGCGGTTTTTTCATGTCTATACCTTTCTGAATGACATTGATCAGCCAATTGAGTGATGTATTTATTCTTAAAATCTGCTACCAAAAAGTACATTTAGAGTTACATTTTCCGTGACAAATTTTAGTTTTAATTAAGGCAGAAATACCAGATGAACAAGCAAGAAATAAACAAGAGAAATATAAAAGATTCAATTAAACCATTTGGCTTTTCCCCTTTTTATTGGATTGTTTTGTTTACGACACTATTAGTATTACTTGTTTATTTCACAAAAAACCAAACCGCTGCAACACGAGAAATTTCGTGGAAAAGATTTAAACAGGAAATGCTTCTACCACAAGACGTGGATAAAATAGTTATTCGAAACAAAGAAATTGTCGAGGTTTTTATCAAAAAAGAAAAATTGAAGAGCGATAAATATATCTTGGTTTCCAAAGGTATGTTTGGTAGCCAGAATACTGGACCTCACTATTTTTTTTCCATTGGTTCGCTCGAATTATTTGAACAGAACATGGAGGAAACACAGGGTATTTTTCCGGAAGCGGAGCGCGTCGAAATTTACTATGCAAATACTGGGAAAAGCTGGTGGACTTCCTTAATTTATTGGGTGTTACCCTTGTTACTTTTTATTTTTATTGCAATCAACTGGTTGAATAGACTTA
>CAIYXD010000212.1 GCA_903930085.1 uncultured Flavobacteriia bacterium | reverse complement strand
CAATTTTTACTAATAGCAGCAATTTTCTTCACGCCATTTATTTATGGCCAAGAGAAATTGACGCGTATCCTCTTTATTTTGGATGCTTCTAATAGTATGAATGCAAAATGGGACACACAAACTCGTCTCGAAGCAGCGAAAGAATTGCTCGCACAAGCGGTTGATAGTTTAAAAGGCACTCCAAATCTTGAAATTGCACTGCGGGTTTACGGACACCAATCGCCTATCACAGCTACTTACCAAGATTGTAACGATACGAAATTAGAAATTCCATTTGGCGCAGATAATTTTGACAAAGTTAAATCCCGAATAAAATCAATAGAAGCAAAAGGCACTACGCCAATCGCCCGATCATTGGAAGCTGCCGCGGAAGATTTTCCAGATCAAAAATCTCGTAATATTATAATACTAATTACGGATGGACTCGAAGCATGTGACAATGATCCGTGTGTAATTGCAAAAAAATTAAAAGATAAAGGTGTAAAAGTTACTCCGTTTGTAATTGGTCTAGGAATGGATTTATCGTATTTGGAAAAATTCAACTGTATTGGAGAATATGCAGATGCGGAAACAAAAGATGCCTTTCGAAATGTTTTGAAGAATGTTGTATCGAAAGCGCTTTTAAACACAACCGTTCAAATAAATCTAAACGATATTTCCAAACAACCGAAAGAAACAGATGTTACCCTATTTCTTTATGAATCCGGAACGAAAAATTTGAAGTATACATTTGTGCATACCATAAATCGCTTCGGGAATCCGGATACGTTAATCATCGATCCTTCCATCAAATACGATTTGGTGGTCAACACGCTTCCAAAAATTGAAAAGAAAAACATTGTTCTTCAACGTAATATTCACAATACAATAAGCGTGGATGCACCGCAAGGATTCATTAAGGTTCGTTACATCAATGCTGCCAAACAATATAATTTAGACGCACGAATAATGCAAAATGATAATCCTGCAACAATCAATGTACAAAAGGTAAATAATACAGATAAATACCTTGTTGGAAAATATGATCTTGAAATACTTACACTGCCACGGACAAATGTTCAAGTAGAAGTCTCACAAAGCAGCACGATTCACGTGGATATTCCTGCACCGGGAATTTTTAACTACCGTTCGTTCAATACGCTCGTTGCACAACTATTTGTTTTTCGGGAAAATGGCACCGTTGAATGGGTGTGTAACTTAGATGAAAGTTTTAGAAACGGCAGTTTATATTTACAACCAGGCAACTACAAGTTGGTATACCGACCAAAGCAGTTGAAATCTTCAGCCTACACAGTGGAAAAAATATTTAGAATTAACTCAAATAAAACAACAACAATAAATTTATAACGATGGTAGAATTTGAAATCTTTGGAAATAAAGATACGCGTTCAGGGTTTGGTGAAGGCTTAGCGGAATTAGGTCGAACAAACGAAAATGTTGTTGCACTTTGTGCAGACCTTACTGGTTCATTAAAAATGGATACTTTCTTGAAGGAAAATCCAGAACGCTTTTTTCAAGTTGGAATTGCCGAAGCAAATATGATGGGCATGGCAGCAGGAATGACGATTGGCGGAAAAATTCCTTATACTGGAACATTTGCAAATTTTTCGACAGGTCGCGTTTACGATCAAATTAGACAATCCATCGCTTATTCGCAAAAAAATGTAAAAATTTGTGCTTCTCATGCTGGATTAACGTTGGGTGAGGATGGCGCAACACATCAAATTCTGGAAGATATTGGAATGATGAAAATGTTGCCAAATATGACGGTAATTGTTCCATGCGATTTCAACCAGACAAAACAAGCAACCATTGCAATTTCGAAACATGTTGGTCCAGTTTATTTGCGATTTGGAAGACCTGTAATGCCAATATTTGTGAAACCAGATGCAGAATTCATAATCGGAAAAGCGGATGTGCTAACGGAAGGAACGGATGTAACAATTATTGCTTGTGGTCATTTAGTATGGAAATCTATTGAAGCTGCAAAAATTCTTACGGAGAAAGGTATTTCTGTCGAACTGATAAATATGCACACGATTAAACCGTTGGATGAAGAAGCAATTTTAAAATCTGTTCGTAAAACAAAATGTGTTGTTACCGCTGAAGAACACATGGCAAATGGCGGATTAGGTGACTCTGTAGCGCAAGTTTTATCTAAAAATTTCCCTGCTCCACAAGAATACGTTGCTGTGGATGATTCCTTTGGAGAAAGCGGAACGCCAATGGAATTAATGACAAAATACCATATTGACACACAAGATGTTGTCGACGCTGCTTTGAAAGCTATCGGTCGAAAAGGATAAAAAACCAAGAAATAAAAAATTAAAACCGTTGACTCCGATACTAATCGTTCAGCGGTTTTTTTAATTTACTAGAGATGGAACGAGAAAGAAGTTTTATTCAACACACGGCTCAAACAAACCAACAACCCTACCTCATTGACGTGGAGCGTGCGGAAGGCTTGTATATTTATGATAAATCCGGAAAAGCATACATGGATATGATTGCTGGAGTTGCCGTAAATAATATTGGCCACAACCATCCTAAAATTATACGTGCATTAAAAACACAAATTGACAAGCATTCACATGTAATGGTTTATGGTGAATTTATTCAGGATGAGCCATTAAAATTCACAGAAAAGCTGGTTTCTCTTTTACCCAGAAATTTGAACTGTGTGTATTCTGTAAATTCCGGAACAGAAGCTATTGAAGCGGCATTGAAATTAGGAAAAAGAGTCACTGGAAGAACGGAGTTGGTTTCATTCAGAGGATCGTATCATGGAAGTACACACGGCGCGATGAGTGTCTCTGGAAATGAAGCAAAAAAACAAGCGTTCCGACCATTATTGCCAGATATTCGATTCATTCAACATAATTCAACCGCTGATTTAAATCAAATTAGCACTAAAACTGCAGCGGTAATCATAGAAACCATTCAAGGTGACGCCGGCGTTCGAATTCCAACGAAAGATTTTTTAACGGAACTGAGAAAACGCTGCACCGAAGTTGGAACGCTTTTGATTTTCGATGAAATTCAGTGTGGAATGGGCAGAACTGGGAAGATTTTTGCTTTTGAACATTTTGGAGTTGTTCCGGATATTCTTGTTCTTGGAAAGGCACTTGGTGGAGGAATGCCAATTGGAGCGCTAGTTTCATCGCATGAAAACCTTTGGGAATTCACCAACAATCCAATGCTTGGACACATAACCACATTTGGTGGTCATCCAATAATTTCTGCTGCGGCAAATGCTTTTTTAGAAGTGCTAATGTCTGAAATCGATTTAGGCGAAGTTGAAAGACTGGGTGCATTGCTGGAATCAATCGTTGGATCCGATCGCGAAATAATTGAAATACGCAGAATCGGGATGCTTTTTGCTTTCGACATGGTGTCTTTTGAGCGGGTAGAAAAAGTAGTGAAACGCTGTCTTGAAAAGGGACTAATTAGTTTTTGGTTTTTATCGCACCCCTATAGTTTTAGACTTTCACCGCCATTGTCAATTACCGAAAGTGAAATTCAAAAAGCAGGTAAAATTATCTTAGAAGCAATTTCTGAGACGCGGTAATCTGAAAAATCTAAACTACTGACTAATTCAATAGTTAGTTGCCAAAGATCTCTAAATGTCTTTCAACAAAAAATTGATGTTGGAAAATCGATCCCGAATATTTTTTATGTTTTCTCTAAAGTATTCTTCTCGTTTCCGTTTTCTGTATTGCTTGGAAGCAGCACCAAAACTCAAAGCTCCTAAAACTGCAACTACAATAGGTAGTTTTGGATTCAAATCCGGATCAATTTCTTCTATGTCGCTTACGTGAAGAAGAAGTTCTTCATTCAAATCCAAGTCGATTAAACTTTCTTTCAAATCTTTGGAATAATGCGCAAATCGCTCCAAGGATTCCTGTTCCAAATCTTTGGATTTTAGAATTTTATCTGCTTGAAACTGTACATCTCTTAGTTGAAGAAAAAGGTTGTCGAAACTCATTACTTTGCGCTATTTATAATCAAAAGTAATGAAATTATCTCACTTTATTACCGCTGGCAAATCGTTAATTTTAGCGGAAGGCACAAACAATATGGAACTTGTATTTACGCAATGGCGTGTATTTTTATCTGTAAATCGTTCTCCTTCAAAAACATGTCCCAAATGACCGTTGCAATTTGCGCAAATGATTTCCACACGACTTCCATCTGCGTCTGGCACACGTTTTACTGCTCCTTCGATTTCCAAATCAAAGCTTGGCCATCCGCAATGTCCATCAAATTTATCATCCGAACGGTACAATGGATTATTACAACGGCGACAAACATACAATCCGTTTTCTGTTTT
>CAIYXD010000211.1 GCA_903930085.1 uncultured Flavobacteriia bacterium | reverse complement strand
TGTGTAGTAGAAATCATTTCCCGAATAGAAGTTGCTGCACCCTCCTACTCGATTCATATTGCTATAGCACCGACAAAAAACAACGACCGATTAGAATGGTTTTTGGAAAAAGCTACTGAAATTGGGATTACGGAAATAACAATCCTTTTATGTTCCAACAATGAACGCAAGCAAATAAAAGAGGAGCGGTTTGAAAAAATTCTAATTTCCGCCATGAAACAATCCAAGCGCTTGTTCTTGCCAAAATTAAATACACTTATTCCTTTTAAGGCATTCATTGAAAAAAATCCAAATGGATTGATTGCTCATTGCTATGACGCTGAAAAGCAAACTATTGAAACAGGTTTTTCTCTTGTAAATTGTCCGGTATTGATTGGTCCGGAAGGCGATTTCACCGAACAAGAAGTAAATTTAGCTTTGCAAAATGGGTATAAAACAATAACTTTAGGGGAGAATCGTTTGCGAACAGAAACTGCGGGACTTTATGCCTGTATGCAGGCCAAGCTATTAGTAGACAAACAGATAATATGAAATGCTGTGAGAAGCAACAAATGAAAACGTTAGCAATGAAAAAAATACTTTTTTTACTCTTCACAACACTTTTTTTTGGGAATTTTTCCAAAGCACAAGGAACGTACCAGCTGGCGGTATTAAAATACAATGGCGGAGGTGATTATTACGCCAATCCAACCGCTTTGCCAAATTTAATTAGTTTTTGCAACCAAAATCTAGCGACCAATATTTCCAAGGATGTGCCCTACGTAGAAGTTGGTAGCCAGGATCTCTTTTTGTATCCTATGGTTCACATGACAGGACATGGAAACGTGGTGTTTTCGGGTGAAGAATCTGAGAATTTACGCAAGTATATGCTCGCAGGTGGATTTCTGCACATCGATGATAATTACGGAATGGATGAATTCATTCGGGTGGAATTGAAAAAAGTTTTTCCAAATAATGCTTTGGTGGAATTGCCTTTTGATCATCCAATATTTCACCAGAAATTTGATTTTAATGGGCTGCCAAAAATCCATGAACACGATGGAAAACGACCACAAGCATTTGGAATAATTATCGATGGACGTTTGGTTTGCTTGTATACTGTAGAAACAGATTTAAGCGATGGCTGGGAAGATGCTGCGGTGCACAATGATACGGCAGAGAAAAGAAAACAAGCACTGCAAATGGGCGCAAATATTCTCATGTATGCATTCATGAAATAAAACGATATACTAGCAACATTATGAAAATACTGCGCAATTTACTTCTACTTTTAATTCCTTTTTTTTCTATTTCTACAAGTTTCTCGCAGTCAATAGGAACGAAAGAATTTTACACAAAAAACTGGCGGTATTGCGACAGCTCCGTTGCCGTATACTATTCTATAACGGAACTGGAGTCTGAGGATGCCGGTGTAGTTTCCACTTTTCACAAGGATGGCATTATAAAATCTCAGGTTTCGTATAGTTGCATTTCAAAAAAGACAAAAAATGGAATTTCCCAAAACTTTGGAAAAGAAGGGAAAATTTTATCCCAATTCACCTATCTAGAAGGGAAAAAAAATGGTGCGTTTTTCTATTACTTTGACACTGGTGAAATAAATATTCAAGGAAAATACGCTGCAGATTCTTTGCAAGATTCACTGTGTTCCTATTATAAAAACGGAGCTTCACGAAGAAAAGATTTCTATACCTCTGGGAAATTAAAATACGGAAAATGCTTTACTGCAAGTGGTTTGGATACCGCCTACTTTACCTATGAGATGGATGCAGAATTTCCAGACGGAACGCAAGGATTGATGCGCTGGATTCAAACTAACATGCAGTATCCGCAAGATGCAATTGAAGATAATATTCAAGGTCGCGTCTATGTTTCTTTTGTAGTAGATAAAAAAGGTGTTGTTTCAGATATCCAAATTGAGCGCGGGGTTGCATCCATACTGGACAAAGAAGTTATTCGGCTCATTGGCCAAATGCCAGATTGGAAACCTGGCGAGTTAGATGGATTTAAAGTAAGCTCAAAAATGAGACTACCAATTAATTTCACTTTAAATTAATCCGCTTTTTATCTGATTTTTTTGTGTACTCTAATCTGAATTACTAAAAATGAGAAACAACGCTCGAAAATTTTACTACATCCTTTCCGGTACTTTCACTCCTAATAATTCCATTGCCAATTGAATCACTTTTGCAACATTCAAACTTAGAATGAGTCGCATGCGCTTAACCGTTTCGTCTTGTTCAATTAGAATTGGCACCGCTTGGTAAAAATGGTTGTATGTTTTCACCAACTCATACGTATAATTAGCAACAACAGCAGGAGATTGCTCTTTAGCTGCTTCGTTTAAAACATCCGGAAATTCCGATAGTAATTTTATAATATCTTTCTCTTCGTCTTGAATTACCTTGCAACTTGTGCCACTTTGTAAATTCGTTGCGCCAGATTTTGCCAAAAGCGATTTAATTCGTGCGTGCGTATATTGTATAAAAGGTCCTGTATTTCCGTTTAGTTCCACCGATTCTTGCGGGTCGAAAACCATTTTTTTCTTTGGATCCACTTTCAGTAAGAAATACTTCAAACCACCCATTCCAATTAAATTGAAAAGCGCCGTTTTATCCTCCTCCGACATTCCTTCCAAATGTCCACGTTCTCGTGTCATTTCAGCAGCACTTTCGACTACTTCAGCCATTAATTCATCGGCATCAACAACCGTTCCTTCGCGGGATTTCATTCTTCCCATTCCTTTTGGAAG
>CAIYXD010000210.1 GCA_903930085.1 uncultured Flavobacteriia bacterium | reverse complement strand
GACGATATTCCTGGTAGATTAATTGGTAAAGAAATTGGCGAAATGTCTGTTGCCGCTGCACAATTGGTAATTGAGTCGGAATTGCCTGCAATAGCTTCTATAACAACCACAGATACGCTCGTTAATTGTGCAGACAATACTACCACCTTTAATGTGGATGTTCATTTCAACCAACCGATGGATACTACCCTAATTGGCGAGGGTATTTTTCTGAATAATGCTATTCTTGCAGTTTTGATTCCAGTACAAACCTATTGGATAGATTCGCTAAGCTTTCGATTGAGATATTCAGTTTCTTCCAGTCAACTGGAAATCGCGGAAATTAAAATGAAATTTTTGAATTTTAACACTGCCAACGGACAAACACTGCCGGGCGCAACACACCAACTCCCTTTCCTAGTCGATACCAAACGTCCAGTTTTAGAAGAGTATATCGTTTCAACAATTTTAATTAACGATGCTGCGCTTTCTTCTGAATTTATCCTAGAATATACTTTCTCAGAGGCTTGTGCCGAAAATAGTATTCCAATAACTCTTTTTGATGCTCCTGTTAATGTTTCAGGAACGTTTGTTTTAAATACCTTGCTGAGTTCGTGGATTGCTCCGAATAGTTACAAAGCTTTTTACAGCTTATTGGATGCAAATAGTTGCGTTGCAGACGTTAATATCAATGTTAACAATGCGGTGGACCAAAATGGAAACAGTCAATTTCCATATTCGGCGACTTCTGTGTTTGGAATTGACACGCAGAATCCGGCCATACAATCGGAAACAATCAATGATTTGGTTTTATCCATAAGCGATGTTGGCGCCAACGAACTTATTGTATCTCTAGTTTTTAATCAGCAAATGAATACATCGGAATTACCGGATTTGGAATTCACGAATGCAAGTTCGGGCGAAACAATCAATTCTCTGGCACTAAACACCTCTATGAGTCAATGGACAAGTTCAAATGCCTGTCAGTTAAAATTTGGATTTCAGAACCAAATAGAGGAAATTCTCGAAGTTGAAATTGCCTGTCTAAATTGTAGAGACACTTCCTTCAACCTTCTCAATAATCCAGTTTTGAACAGTAATTTCAAAATTGACACGAAAAAACCGAGCGTTTTAAGTGTGCAACCAAACAAGGATTATATCGCTGATAGTTTGCTGGGAATTGGAAACTATTGGGTGGATATTGCATTTAGTGAAAAAATGTCCAGCGCAACAATTCCTTTTGTGAACCATTCTGCTGCATTAGATGTATCAAATTCAATTGCCTATGCCATCGGAGAAAGTTATTTTCTTTCCGATAGTATTTTCAGAGCAGTATTCACGGTGCAGGATGAAGATGTGGAGATTGAAAATATTGATCTGGAGGTTAATTTTGCCAGAGATTTAGCTCAAAACACGCAATATATTCTCCAAGAACCAAATTTCATTGAATTAGACACAAAAAATCCTTTAGTGGTTGATTTTTATTCGAGTTCGGGCGAAATATCCAATGAAACAGAAGATTTTTCAATTTTAACGGTGTTCTCAGAACCGATGTTCACAGCGAATATTCCGCAATTAAATTTTTCGGAAGCATTAGCGCCATTGCTGCAGTGGAATGAATTAAATTCTATTTGGCTAAGTGAATCTATTTATAGAACCAGCTATTTCATAACGCCGCAGGATATGAATTTTCAGGCAGTTAATGTCGGTATAGACGGTGCAACGGATATAAAAGGTAATCTTATGGTTCTTGCTAACCAAATGGATGTTTTTGATGTCGCAACTACTTTTGTTTCGCTGCAGGAAAACGCTGCGTCTGCTTTTCAACTGTTTCCTTCTCCAATTTCTAGCGGGGGAGATTTATTTATTCGCTATGGCGAAAATCTAGACGAATTGCAGATTAATCTATACACTTCTGCGGGAAGCTTGGTGCAAGCTGCATCTGCCCTTAAATCGAGTGAAAATGGCTTGTTTACATTTAAGCTAAACGAGCATGCAGGCGGGTTTTATTTTATTTCCATAAACAATTCGAGTAGTCTGGAAAAAATAGTTTTAGTAGAATAATACTTGGAATGGAAGGTATGAAAATAGTATTGAAGTTAGTCGTTTTTTTAAGCTGTTTGTTCCTTGCGAATGCACGGGCACAAATGTATGTGGATCAGGCTGCGAATTTAAATATAAACATACAGACTCCGACATTTAACCAGTTTGGAACAGGTGTTTCTTTCTATGATTTTGACCAAGATGGTTGGGACGATCTAACCATCGTTGTGGAAAATGCTAACCCAATCTTTTATAAAAATATCCAGGGAACATTCCAGTTTCTTCCATCCTTTATAAATTCGATTGGAAGAATGCGTCATTTGCTTTGGGTGGATTACGATGACGATGGCGATTTAGATCTATTTGCAACGTATTTTGATGAAGGAGTTCGATTGTATGCCAATAATGGGCAATTTGTCTTCACAGATGTGACGGCTGCCGCAGGAATTACGTTAAATAACATGTATGCCTGTGGCGCATCGTTTGCAGATTTTGACAACGATGGACTTTTGGATTTATATGTTTCAATATACGAATCGTCCATTTTTTTCATTGGTGTTCCGCACGGAAACTTACTTTACCGCAATTTGGGAAATGGAACGTTTGAAGATGTTTCTGTTTCTTCTGGTACGAATAATCCATTTTTTATGAGTTTTCAAAGTACGTGGTTCGATTACAACTTGGACGGATGGATGGACATGTATGTGGTCAACGACAGATACAATGGCTACAGCGCTCTTTTCAAGAACAATGGCGATGGAACGTTTACGGATATTGCCGACAGTGTTGGCGTGGAAAATTATGGTGGAAATCCAATGACTAGTTCCGTTTCCGATTTTGATAACGATGGCGATTTTGATCTTTTTGCAACGTATAGACTCTATAAAAAAGAATCCAACGGATTGTTTTCTCAAGTAGAACAAACATATAATGTAGATTATTACAATGTAATAGGTTGGGGAGGTTTGTTTGTTGATGTAGACAACGATCGCTACCAGGATTTATACAGCGCAATTGCTCAAGGTGTGCAGTCGAATAATGCATCTCCTAGTTTTTTATTTCGAAATGTGCTCGGAACAAATTTTGAGTTAATCAACGATTCTATTTCGGGAAATCTCAATGGATTGGCATATTGTCCTGTGAAAGGGGATTTGAACAATGACGGATTCTATGACATTGCAGTAAATAATGAAGCACCAAATAACCTTAGTTTATGGGTGAATTCTGGTAATCAGAATAATTATGTGAAAATTAATTTAGAAGGAACCATTTCCAATAAACAAGCAATTGGATCCATTATCGAAGTGTTTACGGACTCCATAACGCAAATGCAAATGGTGCATTGCGGGGAAAATTACTTGGGTCAAAATTCGCAGCACTTCATTTTTGGACTTGGAAATGCAACAACTATTGATTCCATTCGCGTAAAATACCCAAGTGGAATTGTGGACGTTTTTGAAGATCTCGAGAGCAACATGGAATACGATCTTGTGGAAGGTCAGCCACTTGTTATTATTATCCCATATTCTTTCGCTTCAGGCGATACCTTGGAATTTTGCTTGGGAACAACTGTCACGATTGAAGCGCCAGGATTCACTAATTACACATGGAATAACGGTCAAATAACGCCAGCGATTGTCGTAACACAGCCTGGAATCTATTCGTTTACCGCAAACAATAGTAATGGCGCAATAATCCAATCGGAAAACATGGTGGTCAACTTATTTCCTGTTCCATTTATCATTGAAGAAGTTGTTTCTTCTTCCTGCGAATCTATGAACGATGGTTCAATACTATTGGATTTATTGTCGAATGACCAACAAATTGAT
>CAIYXD010000209.1 GCA_903930085.1 uncultured Flavobacteriia bacterium | reverse complement strand
ATGGCACTTTTTTATGGTAATCGAACCCTTGAATCCATTATTTTCAAACAGGAATTAGACACGTTAAAGCATACATCAAAACATTATTTTTTAAGTGGTGAGACTGTTGAAGGGTATGATTTTGGGCGCTTGGACAAGGAAACATTTACCAATCAAATCAAAGCAAATTTGGACATTTTAAAAGCGGATGCCTATTTCATTTGTGGTCCGGAACAGATGATTCTTGACGTTTCCAGTACTTTGGAATTTTTTGGCGTTGCAAAATCAAAAATTCACTTTGAATTATTTACTACGCCTGTTTTGATGAAAAAAGAAGAAACGGTTGTTGTATCCGAATTTAATGGTGAATCAAAAGTAACTGCTATTTTGGATGCTGAAGAAGTAGTATTCTCGCTTTCACCGACTGGAAAATCGCTATTAGATGCAGCGGAAAAAGCAGGATTGGACGCGCCGTTCTCTTGTCGTGGAGGTGTTTGTTGCTCCTGTAAAGCAAAAGTCGTAAAAGGATCCGCAACGATGACTATGAATTATTCTCTAACGGAAAAGGAAATTCAGGAAGGTTATATTTTAACGTGCCAAGCTCATCCATCGAGCGAGGAACTTACCATTTCATTCGATGCATAAAAAAACAATTGTAGTAGTTGGTGCAAGCCGCGGAATCGGCTGTGAAATGGTAAAACTTTTCGCTAAAAATTCAGACAATGAAATAATTGCATTGTCTAGAAACCATGAAAAGATGGCGCTAAATTTTCAAGGTTTAAAAAACGTGCGTTGTTATGCCTTTGATTTAAGCAAATCCGTTTTCACGCAGGCTCAAGCAATTTTCTCCAATTTAAATTCAATCGATATTTTAGTGAATAATGCGGGTAAACTCGTAAATAAAGCGTTCACGGATTTATCGCACGAAGATATTCAGTTGTGTTACCAAGTTAATGTTATTGGTGTGATGGAAACGGTTCAAGCGGCACTTCCAAAAATGCTAACGACCAATGGCCACATCGTGAATATCAGTTCAATGGGAGGATTTCAAGGTTCTGTTAAATTTGCTGGATTAAGCGCCTACTCTACCTCAAAAGCTGCGGTTTGCAGTTTCACAGAGTTGTTTTCAGAGGAATACAAAGATGCACCAATCAGTATGAATTGCTTGTGTTTAGGAGCTGCGCAAACTGAAATGCTCGACGAAGCGTTCCCAGGGTACCAGGCTCCTGTTTCAGCGGAAAAAATGGCGGAATTTATTGTTGATTTTTCCTTGAATGCAAATCAATGGATCAAGGGAAAAATCCTGCCAATTTCACTTTCAACGCCTTAAATTCTCTCTTTTCCTCAAGTGGAACGGCAAGAATTTAAGGTCCGATTTTCTTGTTAAATAAAATTTCTATATCTTCATAGCTCATTCGTATTGGTAGTTGAAAAATAACATTATTCTCGTTTTCTTTATAGTTCTTAAGATTTCCACATCTTTTGGACAAGATATACATTGGTCGCAATTCAACGACATTCCATTATTTCAAAACCCAGGAAATACCGGCCATTTCAATGGGGATTATCGCTTTGTTGCCAACTACCGAAATCAATGGAAAAGTGTTACCGTGCCGTTCAGTACTTTTTCTGTTTCAGCGGATACTCGCCTAAACAACGCCAAAAAAATTGGTTTAGGCATGCTTTTTTTTCACGATGTTGTCGGCGATGGAAAACTTAGAACGATTGAATTTCAAGGAAATGCTTCTTATTTGATTAAACTCTCAGCGGATTCCAGCCATTCGATTCGTCCGGGAATTTCTCTTGGAATCAATCACAGACAAGTGAATTCGAATCAATTTTACTTTGACAGTCAGTTCAATGGCGTAAATTTTGATCCGACCTTACCAACAAACGAAATTTACCAATCCGACACAAAAGTCAATGCCACAATTGGACTTGGTGCTATTTATGAATACTATCGAAGTAAACGACAAACGATTACTGCAGGAATTGGATTCTATAACCTAAACCGTCCAAACCATGGTTTTTATACGCAAATTGTACCACGTGATATTCGTAT
>CAIYXD010000208.1 GCA_903930085.1 uncultured Flavobacteriia bacterium | reverse complement strand
TAATTGACGCAAAGTTAATACAAATTGACGATTACTATGACTGAAAAAGTAAAATTTGAATTGGAGTATCTATTAAAGACTTCTCCAAAAGTTCTTGAAAATATGCTATGCACGCCAAGTGGCTTAAGCGAATGGTTTGCAGAAGATGTAAATATAAAGGACGATATTTTTACTTTTTGCTGGGATGGAAGCGAAGAAAAAGCAAGATTATTATCTAAAAAACCTAATTCTAAAGCAAAATTCAAATGGTTGGAAGATGAACGATCTGGAAACGACTATTTTTTCGAAATGAGCTTTGAGGTGGATCCTATGACAAAAATGATTGTCATGACGGTTACAGATTATGCTGAAGTAGAGGAAGTCGACGAAGCAAAAATGCTTTGGGAATCTCAAATCAATGATTTGAAACGTTTAATCGGCGCGTAAAAAAGGCTAATCTTTTATTTCTTCAAAATCAACATCTTCTGCAGCGTTGGACGAAAAACTAGATGATTTTGCCTTCGATGTTTTTGCTATAACATTAGTTTTACCGAATTTGTTTCTTTTTTCCTCGCGTTCTTCTTGAACTTTTCGCGCATTAAAATGCATCGCTCGCTCCGCTTCCATGTTTCGTTTTGCTTGCATTAGTTGACCAATAAATCGCAGAAGCACAAAGCCTCCTGCGACCATTAGTAACATTTTGAATGCACCCAAAACACTTGCTTCTATCACGTTTATTTTGATAAATGCATATTGCGTTCCGCATATATTTTTGTAAAAAACGGATCTTTCAAGTTTTTAATGAAACGGATAGCTTCACCAGTGGATTTCATTTCAGGACCAAGTTCTTTTTTAACATCCGGGAATTTCTCATAGGAGAAAACAGGAATTTTAATTGCGTAGCCTTCTTTGCGGGGATTAAAATTAAAATCGGTAACTTTCTTTTCTCCAAGCATTATTTTCGTTGCATAATTAACATACGGTTCATCGTACGCTTTTGCAATGAAAGGAACCGTTCTTGATGCGCGAGGATTTGCTTCGATTACATATACTTTATCGTCTTTTATGGCGAACTGGATATTGATTAAACCAACTGTTCGAAGTGCAACTGCAATTTTGCGTGTAATATCATCTATTTGCTGCATCACAAAATCGCCTAAATTATACGGTGGTAAAACGGCATACGAATCTCCGGAATGTATTCCTGCCGGTTCGATGTGCTGCATTATTCCAATAATATAAACGTTTTCACCATCGCAAATTGCATCTGCCTCTGCTTCAATTGCGCCACCAAGAAAATGATCCAATAAAATCTGGTTATTGCCCATTTCATTGATAATATCTACAACGTGGTGTTCCAATTCTTCCTTGTTGATGACAATTTTCATTTTTTGCCCACCAAGCACATAACTTGGACGAACCAAAAGCGGGAAACCAAGATCATCGGAAAGTTCCAGCGCTTGTTCTGCATTTTCTACAATTCCATACTGTGGAAAAGGAATGTTATTTTCTTCTAAAACTTTTGAAAAACGACCTCTGTCTTCCGCAAGATCCAAGGCTTCAAAACT
>CAIYXD010000207.1 GCA_903930085.1 uncultured Flavobacteriia bacterium | reverse complement strand
TTTGACGCAGATCGTCACCACGATGTTTTAGAGGATAATTTTCTTATCGGATTAAGGAAATTACTGAAATAAGAATGAAAAGCTACTAAAATTAATCTTTCGCACCAAAAAGAACACGCAAATATAAACGGGATGAAAATTACATTCCAGGCATTCCGCCCTTCATTTGCTTCATCATGTTCATCATGTTTTTTGGATTGCTCATCATTTTCATCATCTTCTTGGTGTCTTCAAATTGCTTCATTAATTTGTTGACTTCCTGAATATTCAATCCACTTCCTTTTGCTATACGAATTTTGCGTTGGCCATTCATTAGTGCAGGATTGGAGCGTTCTTTCGGCGTCATGGAAAGAATGATTGCTTCAATGTGTTTGAATGCATCGTCTTCGATTTCAACATCCTTCATTGCTTTTCCCATTCCTGGAATCATGCCCATCAAATCCTTGACATTTCCCATTTTCTTAATCTGCTGCAGTTGACCAAGAAAATCATTGAAATCAAATTGATCCTTTTGAATGCGCTTTTGAAGTTTACGGGCTTCTTCTTCGTTGAACTGCTCTTGCGCACGTTCCACCAAGGAAACAACATCCCCCATTCCAAGAATCCGATCTGCCATTCTGGAAGGATAGAATACATCCAAAGCGTCCATTTTCTCGCCTGTTCCAACAAATTTAATTGGTTTTTCAACAATTGCTTTAATGGATAAAGCTGCTCCACCACGCGTATCACCATCCAATTTGGTAAGCACAACGCCATCGAAATTTATTTTCTCATTAAACGCTTTTGCAGTTTGAACGGCATCTTGTCCTGTCATGGAATCCACAACAAACAATGTCTCCGTTGGCTGAATTGCTTCTTTTACGCGCGCAATTTCATCCATCATCTGCTCATCGATTGCCAAACGTCCGGCAGTATCGACAATTACGACATTAAAACCTTTACTTTTAGCATATTGCACTGCTGCAGTAGCAATTTTAACAGGATCCTTTTCTTCTTTATTGGAATAAACTTCTACAGAAAGTTGTTCTCCAAGCACATGCAATTGGTCAATCGCAGCAGGTCTGTATACGTCACAAGCAACTAAAAGAACGTTTTTTCCTTTTTTCGTTTTTAAATAACTTGCGAGTTTTCCAGAGAATGTTGTTTTACCAGAACCTTGCAAACCAGACATTAAAACGATCCCAGGATTCCCTTTTATGTTGATTTCCGTTTCGTTTCCTCCCATCAATTCGACCAATTCTTCGTGGCAAATTTTCACCATTAATTGGGATGGAGAAACGGATTTTAAAACGTCGCGACCAAGTGCTTTTTCTTTTACAGTATTTGTAAAATCTTTCGCCGTTTTAAAGTTAACGTCCGCATCTAATAAAGCACGACGCACTTCTTTTAATGTCTCTGCAACATTTATTTCGGTGATTTGTCCGTGGCCTTTAAGAACTTTAAACGCTCTTTCAAACTTTTCCGTAAGATTTTCAAACATGGTAATTGAATTTTATGCCTGCAAAAATACAAAATCTTGATTGATTTTCCCGAATTTTTACCTGCTTAAATAAATAGAAATCAATTTAAAGAAGGAAGATTTGCTTGACGAGATTGTACTCACTTGAAATTTCAATTACCCAAGTATAATCCAACATTTATTTTCGGTGAAAATTGCTGCAAACGCCTCTATTCTTCTGCCAACTCCTTGAATTCCGTCATTTCCTTTTCCGAATACCGTGCGATTTTCAAGTTGAGGTACGCAAAAATCACGGTCATTATTGGACTTATCAAATTGAAGAAACAATACATCCAATACGTTCCTGTGGCAACGCCTAAAACAGTTGCTTGTGTTGCTCCGCATGTGTTCCATGGAAATAGAACGGAAGTAACAGTGCCAGAATCTTCCAAGGTACGACTTAAATTTTCCGGTTTTAATCCGCGTTTCTTGAACGTTCCAGCAAACATTCTACCGGGAACAACAATTGCAAGGTATTGATCTGACGCAGTTGCATTGAAAAAAATACATGTTCCGGCTGTCGTTGCAATGAGTGAGCCCGTAGATTTTGCATAAACAACGATGGAACGTGTTATCTTTTGGAGTAATCCACAAGCTTCCATTGCGCCACCAAAACACATGGCACAAATAATCAACCAAATCGTATTCATCATTCCATACATTCCTTTGGTTTCCAATAAACCATTGACTTGCTTATTATCCGTGACAACGGCGGTTGAAGAGGACATAGATTTCATCAGCGTCACGTAGGATTGTTTCAAATAATCTTCTTTGATTCCAGCGATATTTTTAACGATATCCGGCTGAAAAATAATGGCTGCAGCACCTCCTAATAAAGCGCCAAGTAATAAAGCAGGAACGGCATCCACTTTTTTAATAATCAAAAAGATGACAATTGCGGGAACAAGAAACAGAACTGGTGAAATATAAAATCTCGATTCCAAGGCCTGAATCATAGCATCTACGCCAGCTTCATTTGATTTTGTATCGATTGTGAAGCCCAATACAAGAAAAATAAGAAGCGTAATAATCAAGGTTGGCACGGTTGTGTACATCATGTAACGAATATGTGTAAACAAATCCGTTCCCGCCATCGCCGGAGCTAGATTTGTAGTGTCGGAAAGCGGAGACATTTTATCACCGAAATACGCGCCGGAGATTATTGCACCGGCAACCATTCCTTCGTGAATTCCTAAAGCCGTTCCAATTCCAAGTAA
>CAIYXD010000206.1 GCA_903930085.1 uncultured Flavobacteriia bacterium | reverse complement strand
TTCTGTTTCAGAAACTTTCACAACACGTTTCATGAGTTGCTCCTCGCCTTCTCCAATTGGAATTACCATGATTCCACCAATTTTTAATTGATCCAATAATGCTTGTGGAATAAATGGCGCACCGCAGGTTACAATTATTTTGTCGAATGGCGCAAAATTAGGAAGTCCTTTGTAGCCGTCACCAAAGATTAATCTGGGATTGAAATTTAAAAAACCAATGATTTGCTTCGATTTTGCAAGCAGTTCTTTCTGTCGTTCAATGGAAAAAACTTTCGCGCCCATCTGACACAAAATACACGTTTGAAATCCTGATCCTGTTCCGATTTCCAACACTTTATCTCCTCGTTTTAGTTCCAGTAATTGGGTTTGAAAAGCAACGGTAATTGGATGAGAAATCGTCTGCCCTGCTCCTATTTGAAAGGCCATGTTGGAATATGCCTGCTCCATAAAAACCAAATCTAAAAAGAAATGCCGAGGAACTTTGTCAAAGGCTTCAAAAATAGCTGGATTCTTGATTCTTTCGTCCTCGCGCAATTTTTCAATCAATCGCTTGCGCATTCCTTTATGTTTAAACGTGTCTTGCATGCCGTAAAAATAGTGTTTACAACTCTTTGTTTTAATTCCATTTTCTAACACCGGTGTGTGAATAATCTTTTTAAAGTCAAAATGTAGGTTTTCAGCAGGTTTGCCTACTTCGACAATCCAAATCTTACAGAAATAATAAATCGGGTATATAATTGCGATTGAAATGTGTCTTCGGTGCTTACACTTTCGTATATTTGAACAGCAAAAAAAGAACAAATGGCTATTTCAAAAAAGGAATTAGAATTTAATATAAATGAAGACCAAATGCGTCTGAAAATTGCAACGTTGGAAAGAGAACTTTCTAAAATTGCTGAGGGAGGCGGGAAAAAACGTTTGGAGAAATTACACGAAAGTGGCAAATTGTCTGCGCGTGAACGCATTGATTTACTTCTGGATCCGTCTACTGAACGCTTTGAAGTTGGCGCAATTGCCGGATATGGCATGTATAAAGAGCATGGTGGTTGTCCTTCTGCAGGCGTTGTTGTGGTAATTGGTTTTATTTCTAGGAAACAATGTATTGTCGTTGCAAATGATGCTACGGTAAAAGCCGGAGCTTGGTTTCCAATTACAGCAAAGAAAAATTTGCGTGCACAGGAAATCGCTATGGAGAATAAATTGCCAATTATCTATCTCGTAGATTCTGCAGGTGTTTTTCTTCCTATGCAAGACGAAATTTTTCCCGATAAAGAACACTTTGGAAGAATGTTCAGAAACAACGCAATTATGAGTTCCATGGGAATTGTTCAAATTGCGGCTGTAATGGGAAGTTGCGTTGCTGGCGGTGCTTACTTGCCAATAATGTCGGATGAATCGTTGATTGTCAACAAAACGGGTACAATTTTCCTCGCAGGATCTTATTTAGTGAAAGCTGCAATTGGAGAAAGTATTGATAACGAAACACTTGGCGGAGCGAAAACACATACTGAAATATCAGGTGTTTGCGATTATAAAACCGAAAACGACCAAGAGTGCTTGGTAACAATTCGCGATTTAGTAGATAAAATTGGACATCCTGAGAATGCTGGTTTTGACCGAAAGGAAAGTGTGCTTCCTAAAATTCCTTTGAAGGATATTTATGGAATAATGCCGGTTGACCGAACAAAACAATACGATACCAAAGAATTACTGCGCGCTTTCGTAGATGGTTCAGAATTCACGGAATACAAAGCAGATTATGGAAAGTCCATTATTTGCGCCTACACTCGAATCGATGGCTGGAGCGTTGGAATTGTTGCTAATCAGCGTGAAATAATTAAAAGTGCTAAAGGTGAAATGCAATTTGGAGGCGTTATTTATTCCGATTCCGCAGATAAAGCAGCTCGTTTCATCATGAATTGTAACCAAAAAAATATTCCCTTGGTTTTTCTTCAGGATGTTACCGGTTTTATGGTTGGATCAAAAAGTGAACACGGTGGAATAATTAAAGATGGCGCAAAAATGGTCAATGCTATGGCTAATTCGGTTGTTCCAAAATTCACTGTAATTACCGGGAATTCATACGG
>CAIYXD010000205.1 GCA_903930085.1 uncultured Flavobacteriia bacterium | reverse complement strand
TAATTGTCCGAATCATTGATAAAACGGTTTCAAACCTATATTTTTGACCTCTAAAATAAAATGATACTAAAACCCGTAAATAAAGATGAGCGTACTCGTTAATAAAGATTCGAAAGTAATTGTTCAAGGTTTCACAGGAAGTGAAGGATCTTTCCATGCTGGACAAATGATTGAATATGGAACCAATGTTGTTGGCGGTGTTACTCCAGGAAAAGGTGGTACAAGCCATTTGGATCGTCCAGTATTCAATACTGTTTCAGATGCAGTTAATACAACAGGTGCAGATGTTTCCATTATTTTCGTTCCTCCGGCATTTGCTGCGGACGCAATCATGGAAGCTGCAAACGCTGGAATAAAAGTTATTGTGTGTATCACGGAAGGAATTCCAGTGAACGACATGATTAAAGCTAAAGAATATATCAACGGGTACGATACGCGATTAATAGGTCCTAACTGCCCAGGTGTAATCACGGCTGGTGAAGCGAAAGTTGGAATTATGCCAGGATTTGTTTTCAAAAAGGGTAAAATTGGAATTGTTTCAAAATCTGGAACATTGACTTACGAAGCAGCAGATCAAGTTGCAAAAGCAGGATTAGGAATCACTACTGCGATTGGAATTGGTGGCGACCCGATTATTGGAACAACAACGAAAGAAGCGGTTGAATTATTGATGAACGATCCGGAAACGGAAGGAATCGTTATGATTGGTGAGATTGGTGGAAATTTAGAAGCAATCGCTGCGCGTTGGATTAAAGAAAACGGAACGAAGCCAGTTGTTGGATTCATTGCGGGAGAAACTGCTCCAAAAGGCAGAACAATGGGGCACGCTGGTGCAATTGTCGGAGGCGATGAAGATACAGCTGAAGCTAAAAAACGTATCATGAGAGAATGTGGTATCCACGTAGTAGATTCTCCAGCGCATATCGGTTCAAAAATGGCAGAAATATTAGGCGTAAAAGCATAACTAAAAATACATTTTACAAAGTAGGCGTGGATTTCGATTCTCGCCTATTTTTTTTACTATTTTTTTACTTTCAACTAGCGCTTGTTTTCTTTCAACAGAAACCAGTGTGACGATTGAAACAACCTTTGGCATTTACAAATTACTAATTTCTGTTCTCCATGAAAAAAAGTCATTTACCAAGTAAAATTTGTCTGGTTTGTAAGAAACCATTTTCTTGGCGCAAGAAATGGGAAAAAGATTGGGAAGCTGTAAAATACTGTAGCGAGAAATGCCGCAGAACAAAAAATAAGCCTTAATTCAACAAACTACTTCTTCCAAAATTTCCACCGTTGCCGAGAAATAAGTTGCACTGGTGCAGAACTATCAAATTCCATCGATACATCTGTGAAATCCCTGCTTTCTATCCAGCCTTTGCCCGGCGCATGCACCCATTTTTTTTCTAAACCTGCTAACTTCAAAACTACCTTGTCCTCATTCGGTAAATCGACTTTTTTTGATTGACTTTCCATAATCCAAAATATTAAATTTTACTTTTCCACCCAAAATTATACGTGTTTTAATACTTCTAAATCTTGGGATAAAGCGAAAAATATAACCTAATAATTTGATTTACAAATAAATAGTACAAATGCTGGGTTAAAATGAATATATGGATAGTTTGATCGATTAACGCTATATTCATTTAAAAAAATGAATATACCATTAGAATTAAACTAGAGAAATAATCACCAAGGAAATAAATGGATGTAGAGTATTCTCGCCAACTTGTAATTCTTTTTAGCAAATACTATTAAAACAGCTACAACGCAAACAACTTGCCAAAACGTCGACATGGATGGAAAGAAAAAATAACATGTGAAAAACGCAAGTATTCCCTGTAAAACAGCCAAACCGTAACTAATATACAACGCTCCGATGAAATAACCTGGTTCTCTATCAAATCGGTAGGAACATTTTTCACATTTTTCGAGCATTTCCGGCAGTTTGAATAATCCAGTACTTGGCAAAAACACCTTGCCTTCACCGCAATTAGGACAGGAATCTTTTAAAGCGCGAACGAGTAAATTAGACTTTTTCATGCTGTAAATTTACAAACAATTCCGGCTGCTTTTTTGGCTAAAACACAAGAGATTTCAACTATTTCACAAAACAAAACTACCTGTCTAATTATTAAGGAAATGAACACAAGCAAAAAAAGATACGCAAAAAAAAGCAGAAG
>CAIYXD010000204.1 GCA_903930085.1 uncultured Flavobacteriia bacterium | reverse complement strand
TAACGGAACAAGAAGACGATTTCCACAAACCTGGAACTATTGCTGTGATGGCGGTGGATAATTTACCATGCGAATTGCCATTGGATGCTTCGGAGGATTTTGGAAACGAATTGATTCGCCAAGTAATGCCATTTTTATTGAAAGATGATCCGGATTATATTATTGAACGCGGAACGGAAACAACACTGGAAGGAAAATTGACAGAAAATTTTGCATACTTGCAACCGTATGTTGACGGACTAGAATAAAATATCTTTAGAATTCAATTTTTTAAAACTACTACTATCGCGATGGAAAAGGGAAATAAGAAAATAATTCGTGGCTGGATTGCTTATGATTGGGCGAATTCCGTATATAATTTAGTGATTTCTTCAGCAATCTTTCCGATTTTCTTCGATAATGTTACCAAGAAAAAATACGCAACGGATACTTTTGGAATCAAAGAATCGGAATACGCATTATTTGCTTTTGATTCTGAAAAAGGGAATGTGATGGTCGATTATTTTGGGTTCAATTTATCCTCTTCTGTTCTCTATTCTTTGGTTTTATCTGCTTCTTTTTTGCTGGTTTCCTTTTTGTCGCCGCTGCTTTCTGGCGTTGCAGATTATTCCGGAAGTAAAAAGAAATTTATTAAGTTCTTTTGTTACTTAGGTGCATTTTCGTGCATGACCTTATTCTTTTTTGATGCAAATCATTTGGAATGGGGAATGTTGTCTGTTTTTATGGCAAGTATTGGCTATTGGAATAGTTTGGTTTTTTACAATGCTTTTTTACCGGAAATTGCCGACGTGAAAGACCACGATAGAATTTCTGCGAAAGGGTTTACGATGGGCTATTTGGGTTCTATGTTATTGTTGCTAATTTGTCTTGGAATAATCATGGGAATCGGCAAGGAATATACCAAATATTGCTTCCTTTTAGTTGGATTGTGGTGGGTTGGATTTAGCCAGATTACTTACAGAAGTTTACCAAATAATGTCTACAATAAAAAACCGGGAAATGGAGTGCTTTGGAAAGGCTTTAGAGAATTGAGAATCGTTTTTAAAGAATTTAAAAAAACCAAGCGACTTAAAAGGTACTTGATTTCGTTCTTTTTCTTCAATACAGGCGTTCAAACGGTTATGTTGATGGCTACAATTTTTGCAAACAAGGAAATTGCGTGGCCGCAAGGAAGCGGAACAACTGGTTTGATTGTTGCCATTTTATTGATTCAAATACTTGGTGCAATTGGCGCATTCACAATGTCGCGGATTTCCGAAAAAATCGGGAACATTAGAACCTTATTCATTTCCGTTTCCATCTGGATTGCAATTTGCGTGTTCGCATATTTCATAAAAACACCATTTGAATTCTACATACTTGCAAGCGCAGTTGGTTTGGTGATGGGCGGTGTACAAGCAATTGCAAGATCTACGTATTCTAAATTTTTACCGGAAACAACAGACCATGCGAGTTATTTTTCGTTTTACGACGTGAGTGAGAAAATTGGAATTGTTCTTGGAACATTCTTTTTTGGTTTGATGGAATATTGGACAGGTTCCATTCGGTATTCTGTTTTGGCCGTAGGGTTTTTCTTCGTTTTCGGCTTATTATTTTTGCTATTTGTTCCAAAGGAAGAAACAATTCAGGAAGCTAAAATACCTACGTAGGATAAGACTTTGTAAGCTATTGGTTCACGGAATTAAAGCATTAAAAAACCGCAAACTCAGAAAGTATGCGGTTTTTTATTTTTTGATGCCATCTCGAAAAGTGTGTAAACTGAGAGTTTTAGAAGAACGTTCCCATCTTAGGAGAAGGTTACGCTTTCAAACGAAATTTCCAAATGAAACCGTGTGTTTTCTGCCAAACGAAATGCATTATTCAAAACTAAAAACCGCCGCTTTTGCTTACCATGTTTTATAGCCAGTCTTACTTATCTGTCAAGTTATTTATAGAAATTAATGTTTTCCTTAAGAATATTCCTATTTTACATTCACACGAAAATTTATACGTTTAAAATTTTGGTCGTCTGGATTATATAAAGGCCTGATAATTTTGTTAGTTTCATCTAGTATTTCAATTTGTATCATTTTATCTAGGTCATAAATTCGCCATCTGTCACCTAAACTCTTGTCAATAGGGCGTTTTGTGTAACCTCTAACAAACCAAGCTCTTTGGGCATATTTCCCTTCTTCTAAATGATTTTGAAATTTGCTATAAAGTTCTCCTATTAAATAGGGCTCAACTATTCTAATTTGTCC
>CAIYXD010000203.1 GCA_903930085.1 uncultured Flavobacteriia bacterium | reverse complement strand
TGTTTATCCATTTCATTGACTAATCCTTCCCGAAAATACATTTTTATTAATTTGTTTCCAGTAATATTTTTTCTAACACGGTTTCATATTGAGCGATTGACTCCGCTTTTTTAACCATCCTATAATACGTTAATCCTTCGTGAAAAGCGGAGGAAAAATACTCCCAATAGTGTTTCATTTTGAGGAGAATATTTCCATCGTTGTTGTTGGTATTCAGATGACTTTCTAAAAGCAAGAGCAAAATGGCAAGAAAAACCTCGTTACGATCTTCCGGAAAATCCAGGTTATCCTCTTGAATCATTTCAAAAATAAATGGATTTGCAACAGCACCACGGCCTAACATCCAATGCTGTATAGTTGGAAATTTGGTTTTCAATTCTCTAAAATCTTCCACCGAATTAATATCGCCATTGTACATTAACTTATGGGAGGTTAAGGGCAGACATTCAGTAAATCTGTCGTGGTCGCATGTGCCAGCATACAATTGCTTTCCATAGCGGGCATGTACAATAATTTCCGTCAATGGAAAAGCATTTAATTCAGGAAGAAGGTTTAAAATATCTCCCGTATGTTCGTAACCCATGCGCATTTTTAAACCGATTTTTAAACCACACGTCGGTATGACCGTTTCCAAAATAGCTAGAATTTTATCCGGTTTATTTAATATACCTGAACCTAAATCCCGTTTTGCCACCATTGGATAAGGACAACCTAAATTCCAGTTCACTTCCGTATACCCAAGATTACGCAAATAGTCGGCCATGACAAGAAAATCTTCTGTGCAACACGCCATTATCTGGGGAACGACTTTTTCAAAAGGATTATTTGCGGGTAAAACATCTACTTTCGGGCCTTCTTTCAACGTTCCATCGTGCGCCATTTTCAAATATGGTGCGTAAAAGCGATCCACATCTCCTAGTACTTCTTGAAAAGCGTTTCGAAAATGATGATCTGTAAAACCTTGTAAAGGCGCAAGATATAGAAAGTCTCTCGTGTGCATGCAAGCTATTTTATCCAAAAAAGTGGTACAAAAAAATCCCGTTTCAAAAAAACGGGATTTGTATAGTTAACGTGAAAATGGATTATCCTCCAAAATCATCAAAACGTACATTTTCTTTTGGAACGCCCCATTGGTCGCACATATTCGTTACCGCATTGTTCATCATCGGCGGACCACAGAAGTAGAATTCAATATCTTCCGGTGACTCGTGCTTTGATAAATACTGATCGATAACAACTTGGTGAACGAAACCAACAAAACCGTCTCCTTCGTCTTCTGTGTCTTTCATTACGTTCCAGTTATCCGATTCCATAGGTTCAGAAAGTACTAAATAGAATTTGAAATTAGGAAATTCTTTTTCAAGGTCACGGAAATAATGGATATAGAACAATTCGCCTTTAGATCGACCACCATACCAGTAGCTAACTTTTCTATTGGTGCGAAGTGTTTTGAATAATTCATATAAATGCGAACGCATTGGCGCCATTCCAGCTCCACCGCCGATGTAAACCATTTCAGCGTCGGAATCATTGATGAAAAATTCACCATAAGGTCCAGAAATAAGTGCTTTATCTCCTCCTTCAAGTTAAAGATGTAAGAAGAAGCAATCCCAGGATTAACTTGCATCCAACCGTTTCTTGCTCTATCAAATGGCGGCGTAGCAACACGAACATTTAACATGATTTTACGCCCTTCCGCTGGGTAAGAAGCCATGGAATAAGCACGAACTACTTCCTCTTCGTTTTTCATAACCAAAGGCCACAAACCAAACTTATCCCAATCTGCTTTAAATTTATCTGGTTCTCCAGGATGATCCAAAGGATGCGCAGTAATATCCATATCGGAATATTTCACTTCGCATGCAGGAATTTTAATTTGAATATAACCACCAGCTTTGTAATCCATGTCTTCTGGAATCTCAACAATAAATTCCTTAATAAAGGTTGCAACGTTGAAATTCGAAACTACGGTAGCCTCCCATTCTTTGATTCCAAGAACTTCCTCTTCCACATGAATTTTCATGTTTTCCTTCACCTTCACTTGGCAACCCAAACGCCACTTTGCAGCAATTTCTTTACGGGAAAAATGCGGTTCTTCCGTTG
>CAIYXD010000202.1 GCA_903930085.1 uncultured Flavobacteriia bacterium | reverse complement strand
TTTTTCAGCATTTTACGCTAATTTTTTAAGTGCAATCAGCTTATTTAATTCATACATCAAGCGCTCAAATTCGTCGTCTGCTCTAGAATCATTGTGAAAACGGAAATCTGCTTGGCCTTCAAATGGAAATAAAAAATTTTCATAACACGGTAAAACATGGTTTTCCCATTGGTAAATTATCTCTTCCCTATCGTAGCCCCGAGTTTCCAAATCTCGGTACAATCTTCTGTCCAGCTGGGTTGCGTGATCTACCTCCATAAAAATGGAATAGTCAATCAATTTTCGTACTTCATCGTAGTAAAATAAAAAAAGACCTTCTACAATAATAATATTCGAAGGATGAATTGTAATCAGCGTGTTTTTATCGGGTGGCGCATTAAAATGGTATTCCTTTACTTCGATTGTTTCCCCCTTTTTCAATTTCTCTAAATCTGAAAACAATTTATTTCTATCCAATGCTGTTGGTAGGTCAAAATTATATTGCCCATTTTGATCCAATTGCTGTTTTTCAATGGGTAAATAGTAATTATCCATCGAAAAAATCGAAGGATTTAAATGTTTCAATTCATTTGAGATACGTTTCAATAAAGTTGTTTTACCAGAACCGCTCCCTCCACAAATACCAATAATCATTCTACTGTTAATTCTAATTTTACCTTGCGGGGTTTACACACTGACATGTGCACTATGCAAATTACCTTGACAAATATACTGCAAAAAAATCTTCCAAAAATCTACGGATGAATTCGGAAACTAGGAAGCTGGGAAACGGTTTGGAATCTTCTCTAACGTATTGTTATTTAGCGAATAATACAATTTCGTCAATAAATAAGTTGGAAATCCTACCTAGATATCAAGTTAGAATAAAAATTTGACTTTTTAAGTGCTGCTCCTTAATGCCGTCTATAAACTGTAATTGTTGCGATTTGCGCAAGTTATTTTTTGGGGCATGCGGAAATCGATTAAACTATTCGTCTTATTATCAATAGTTTTGAAAAAAAAACAATGAAAGTTTTAGTGACAGGTTCTGATGGGCTTTTGGGAAATAATTTAATTCGCGAATTACTCAATCGCAATTATCAAGTAACAGCATTCATTGAGGCTGGCAAGTCTTCTCCCACTCTTTTGAACTTACAGATTACCAAGTGTTCTGGGAACTTGTTGGATGCTAAAAGTGTTTTGGCAGCGATACAAGGAATGGATATTGTAATCCATTGTGCAGCAAATACCAGTATGTTTCCTGCGCGCCAAAAGATGGTGAATGAAGTCAACATTTCTGGAACAGACAATGTGATTTCTGCCTGTCAACAAAGTAATGTTCAACGTTTAATTTATGTGGGTACCGCAAATTCTTTTGGTTCGGGAAATAAAGAAAATTTGGGATCAGAAAAAAATTCATACAATTCCTTTCATTATGGTTTAGATTATATGGATTCCAAATACATCGCACAACAAAGAGTGTTGGAAAAAGTCAAGAATGAAGGATTGAATGCTCTGGTGGTAAATCCAACATTTATGATTGGCCCATTTGATTCTAGACCAACATCTGGTGAAATGATCCGAGGAGTTTACAATAAAAAAATACCAGGCTATACACTTGGTGGTAAAAATTTCGTTTCTGTTAAAGATGTAGCAGTTGCAATCACAAATGCCATCACCAAAGGGAAAATTGGAGAATGTTATATTCTAGGAAATGAAAATCTTACGTACAAAGAAGCTTTTCAAAAAATTGCAAGAATAGTTGGTGTTGAACCACCAAAAATCAAAATGAATACTCCAATTGTTAAAGCTTATGGAAGTATCAGTTCAATATTAGCTTCCTTTTTTAACAAAGTACCAAAAGTTACCAGAGAATTGGCAATTTTGTCTAGTGAGATACATTTTTACAGTTCGGAAAAAGCACAGTATGACTTAGATATGCCTCAAACACCAATTGAACAAGCCATTAACGAATGTTTCGAATGGTTCATTGAAAATAATTACTTAACAAAAAAATAATGCTATTTATCAATACACAAACCGTTGATTTCAGCTGGGGAAATCAAACAATTCAATCATTCTTCCCAATTTTACTTGCAGCCTCAGCCTTTATTACTTATTGGTTTATTGCACAGTCTTCTAGAATAAAGAATTTTTATTATTCTAAGTATACATTTGATCAAGCCTCCTATCGACATATTATTTTTACGAAAGCAATTGGTTTTATTGTAATGGGGATTCTGCCCTTGGTTTTGAGTTTAATAGTATTGAAACCATTTCCTAAACATGGCTATGGATTTAAGTTAATTCCTGAAACGTCATTATTCTCTTTGATTTGGATTATCGGACTTTGTATTCTAGTAATTCCCCTTGTCTATTTTAGTGCGAAAAAAGCAAAGAACTTGGTAAATTACCCGCAAATCAGATCAAAATACTGGAACAAAAAGATGTTTTATATGAATGCTTTTGGGTGGTTCATTTATCTTTTTGGGTATGAATTATTATTTAGAGGAATCCTTCTCTTTCCGCTTGTGGATTCTCTTGGAGTGTGGCCGGCAATTGCAATAAATATCGCTTTATATTCTGCTACTCACATTCCCAAAGGTTTGGATGAAACAATTGGAGCGCTTCCGCTTGGATTGGTTCTTTGCATACTTACTTTATATTCAGGAACGATTTGGATTGCTTTTTTTGTGCATGTCGCAATGGCTTGGGCAAACAGTTTTACCGCATTAAAACACCATCCAGATATTCATTATACTCGAAACAATCGAAAATAATGAGTGGAATAAATCTGTTTTTATTAAGGGGTCTAACGCGAGAATCAGGACATTGGGGATCATTTATTGATTTGATGAAGAAGGAATTGCCTCCAACCGCGAAAATCTTTTCAATGGATTTACCAGGATCCGGTATACACGTGAAGAAAAAGGCTTCCGTTAGTGTTCCTGTAATGGTTGATTTTATGCGTGATATTCATTATCATCAGTTACAAAACCCGGATAGTGTAAATATTATTTGTGCAACTTCTCTTGGAGGTATGCTAGCTTCGGATTGGGTTATTCGGTATCCTTTTGATTTTAATGGCCTTGTAATTATAAACAGCAGTTTTAAATACATTTGTAAAAATAGTGAACGCATACATAAACGGGTCAGATTAGATATGGTTAAAATATTGTTTTCTCGTACGATTGAAAAAAGAGAAGCATTGATTATTAAAGTTAATAGCAATAAGCCTGAATTGTATCAAGATCTTTGTAAGGATTGGAGTAAAATACAGTATGAAAGAAAAATGACTAGAATGAATATCTTTAGACAATCAATAGCAGGCTACTTTTATGGATTAAAAAATGAGAAACCTACTATTCCATTGTTGATTATCGGCTCTAAAGGTGACCGTATGGTTTGCCCGGAGTGTATTGATAAAATACATATAGCTTTTGGCGGAACTCTTCTTTGGCATCCTACATCTGGGCATGGTTTGCCAATTGATGATCCAAAATGGTTAAGCGAGCAAGTTGGAAATTGGTGTAAAAAAACTTTTTAAACTTTTTAAAGTTGTAAACATGAAAATATTTGTATCAGGTGGAACGGGAAGCATTGGAGCCCATTTAATAAAAATGTTGTCGGACCAAGGTGCAATAATTCATGCTCTTGTAAGATCGAAAGATAAGGCAAAACACATTCTTTTTGATGGCGTTCAACTTTTTGAAGGTGATATTTTGAATCCGTCATCGATTGAACGTGCAATGCAAGGATGTAATAAAGTTTACCATTTAGCGGCTTTTGCTAAAGTTTGGTCAAAAGATACTGGTGATTTTTATTCGTATAATGTGCAAGGCACGGTTAACATTCTAGAATCTGCATTGTTAAATCAAATAGAAAAAATTGTCATTACGAGTACTGCCGGGGTTTACGGCCCATCGATTAATGGTGTTGTGACAGAAAATAAAATAAGAGATATAGACTTATTTAATGAATACGAAGGATCAAAAGCAATGGCAGAATCCGTTATAAAAGATTATATAATACAACACAACATGAATGTTGTTATTGTATCACCAACAAGAGTATATGGGCCTTTTATTTTTGGAAAACCTTCATCAGTGACCCTAATGATTGATAAATATGTCAATGGGAAATGGCGAATTTATCCCGGAACTGGAAAAGAATTAGGGAATTACATCTTTATTAAAGATGCTGCATTAGGACATTTGCTCGCTATGGAAAAGGGAAAAAAAGGTTCAACGTATCTATTGGGAGGAGAAAATCACGATTATGTGTCTTTTTATAAATTACTTTCAGAGGTTTCTGAAATTCATCGCACAATGTTAAGCATACCACTCTGGACCCAGATGTTGTTTTCTCGCTCTCAGCTATTTCTTGCAAAAATTGTTGGAAAAGAACCAGTTATTACCCCAAAATGGGTCTCAAAAGCAAAATACAACTGGGAAGTATCTCCAAACAAAGCACAATCTGAACTGGGTTTACCGATTACTCCTCTCAAAGAAGGATTAAAAGAAACTGTTTTATGGCTGAGACAAATAAATAATAGTTCTCATAAATGATCTAAATTATAACGTTCTCCGAGTTATAATCAACGGGAATCAAACATTCACTAATTTTTAGCATTTGCTAAGATCATTCCATTAAACCTTTTCTCACTGAAGTATCTTCTCTTAATCTTTAGCAAAATTCTCTTAGTTAGCTCTGAAAAGCCTATTTAAAGGACTGCTTTAGCCCTTATTTTCATCGTTTATTTTACAAAAATGTAACCTGATGTTCTTATTTCATAAACGTTGTGGTATTATGGTGTTCATTTAAAATAAAATCAATTTTTTTTATTTAACCAACTAAAAATGATTATTTTTCGTCTCTTGACTAGAAAATAGAACCAATACACACACTATGAAAAAACAAATTATACTCTCCATTTTCCTTTTCCTTTGCACGTTATCCTTTTCCCAACAGGGAGATGGGGGGAATCCAAAAAGTACTGATCTAACATTAAATTCTGCTGATTTGCAAGAATATGCGTTCGTATCGCCCGTAATTTCTGTCTTGCAGGCGGAAGATTTAGTTACCGATGCTGCAGGAACTGGTCCATGGCGATTTGGGTTCAATAACGAAACAAATCTTACAATGGAAAACTCCGGATCTTGGGTTACGCTTCCGAATGGCGCAAAAATATGGCGCGTACGTGTCACGTGTGAAAATGCATTAACCGTCAATCTTACGTTCGCTGATGTTGCAATTCCAGAAGGAAATGAGTTATATGTTTACAATCCTAAAAAGGATTTTATTTTAGGGAAATTTACGGCATACCACCTCTATGAGGGAGAACTTGGAACTGAGTTAATTCCTGGAAATTCTGCAATCGTTGAATACTATATTCCGGCTCAAAATGCGCAAATCCCAGTTCATTTAACAATTACAAAAGTTACGCACGGCTATCGCACGGCTGCTGAATTTGTAGAAAAGGCATTTGGAAGTTCTGGCTCGTGTAATATGAATGTTAATTGTCCAGATGGTTTGGAATGGGTAAATGAACGCAATAGCGCAGTAATGCTCGTTTCTGGAAGCAGCGGTTTTTGCTCCGGCGCCTTGATCAATAATACCTTGAACGATGGAAAGCCATATGTTTTGACTGCCAACCATTGTTACAGTAATCCTGCAACTTGGATTTTCCGTTTTAACTGGCAAGCTAATGGTTGCACTAACGGCACTAATCCTACTTTTCAATCGCTTTCTGGTGCAGTTTTAAGATCTAGAAGAACGCCTTCTGATTTTTGCTTAGTCGAAATAACTGGCGGTTTGGTTAATAATACCGTTCCAGCTGCATATTCTCCATTCTTCTCAGGTTGGGATAAAAGTGGCGTAATTCCTTCAACTACAGTCTGTATTCACCATCCTTCAGGGGATATAAAGAAAATAGCTTTCGACGATGCACCAGCGATTGTATCCCAACAAATGGGTTCAACGGAAGCGAATTCAACTTGGACAGTGGAATGGGATCGCAATACAACAACAGAAGGCGGTTCATCCGGTTCTCCTTTATTCGACCAAAATCACCGAATTATTGGCCAACTTTGGGGCGGAGGAGCTTCTTGTTCCAATTTATCGTCTCCAGATTATTACGGGCGTGTGTTTAGTTCTTGGGAACCAACTGGAAGTGATAATACGAATCAACTTAAAAACTGGTTAGATCCTTCTAATTCTGGCTCTGAATTTATCAATGGTTACGATCCATTTGGTGCGCCACCTCTTGCATTGGACGCTGGAATAACAAATCCAATTGGTGTAAGTGGAACAATTTGTTCTGGACAAGTTTCACCTCAAATTACAATTACCAATTCTGGAACAAATACGCTAACTTCTGC
>CAIYXD010000201.1 GCA_903930085.1 uncultured Flavobacteriia bacterium | reverse complement strand
TGGAATACGACATTGTGTCTGGTGTTAGCCACGAAGAAATTTCCGGATTTTTCATTGAACGCTTGAGCAAAGAGTTTGGCGAAGATTTGGAACACGCGCTTTTAATCTTTAAAAACGAACATCCAAAACCTTTTTTACACCAATTGGTTTCGAGTCAATTAGACATGGATCGCTTGGATTATTTGAACCGCGATAGTTTTTACACTGGCGTGAGCGAAGGAATAATTGGAAGTGATCGTTTGATTGAAATGATCAACGTGAAAGATGGTAATTTGGTTTTGGAAGAAAAAGGCATCTATTCAATCGAAAAATTTATCGTTGCGCGCCGGCTAATGTATTGGCAGGTGTATTTGCACAAAACTGTTGTCGCGGCGGAGTTTATGTTGATTCATGCCTTGCGAAGAGCAAAACAAGTGGCAAAATCCGGGCAAGAATTATTTGCTAGTCCAACTTTAGCGTATTTTTTGAAAAACGACGTGAAAATGCACGATTTTGAGTCCGACCCGCGCGTTTTGGATCATTTTGCAGCCTTGGACGATTATGATATTTTGGGTGCGTTGAAAGTTTGGCAAAACCATTCAGATAAGGTATTGTCTATGCTGGCAAAGCGTTTGGTGAATCGGGATTTATTCAAAATTGAAATTTCCAAAGAACCGTTTAGTGCGGAACGTTTGCAACACGAGCGCGAATTGGCTCAAAACCATTATGAGTTGGAAGACAGCGAAGTAGATTTCTTTGTTTACTCGGATATTTTGAGCAACAAAGCCTACAACCAGAAAAAGCAGAATATCAACATGCTAATGAAGAATGGCGAAATTATAGATCTCAGCGAAGCGTCAGATAATTTAAATATTTCTGCGTTGGCGAGCCCAGTGGAGAAATACTTTTTGTGTTATCCGGTTTGGAAGTCCTAGTTGAGCACTAAAAAAAGAGCTTAGTTAGCTGTTTTGCGCTTTCGGGAGGAATAAAAAAACTGTTTTTTTTTGAATTAAAAATCGCTACTGCACAGATTTTAAAAGAGCAGTTTTGGTTTTGCGGTTTACGTACAGGACAAAAAACATACTCTTGAAGTATGTTTTTTGCCTTGCAGAAGGTGGTACGAAAACGTTATTTTCGTTATTTTTTCTTAGAATCAAAAATTGCGTAGGCAAATCCGATTCCAAATAATATTGTAATCAGTCCAGCAAAATAAGGAATTAGATCAGTCATTTTTTGAGTTTTTAATTAGTTTGAGATAAATACCGAATGCAAGTATCGAAGGAACCCAAAGTCCTATGAACGAACCATCTTCTTTTTCGCCTTGAAAATAAAGTATCTCAGAAAAAATCAGCGATAAAAGTGCCGCAATGAATAAAAGTTTATCTGCTAATGTAAATTTATTGAACATATTTTAATTTTTAATTTTTTAAAAATAAGAATTATTTCTGATGTTTTTTTATTTAATTGTTTTGCTACCAAGCTGAATTCCTAATTTTTCATACGCAGCATCGTTTGGTTCCCAAAGTTCAATTTTATTTCCTTCAATGTCCATTATATGCGCAAATTTTCCGTAGTCATAATTTTCTATACTATCTAAAATTGTTACGCCTTCATTTTTTAGTTGCTTAAAAAGGTTTTCTAAATTTTCAACCCGATAGTTTATCATAAAATCTTTTGTCGAAGGCTCAAAATACTTTGTTTTTTCCGAAAATGGACTCCATTGTGTAAATCCTTTTTTTGTGCTGTCTGAGCCTTGTCGCCATTCAAAAACAGAACCGTATTGATTTGTATTAAATCCAAGGTGATTTTGATACCACTCTCTCATTTTTTTAGGATCTTTACATTTAAAGAAAACCCCGCCGATTCCTGTTACTTTTTTAGTTTTGGATGCTTCCTCTTTGCCGCGGAATAAAATGCTATTCAAAGCGAATCCGAAACAAAACGAGGTAACAATTGCTAGTGCTATTAATATGTGCTTTTTCATTTGTATTTAAATGCTGTTGTATTCCGATTAAACAAGAAATTTTTGCTTAACAAATATAGAATTTTAATGGTCAAAACTTTTTTGATTATTTCCACAGTCAAACTATTACAGTTTAATTTACTGTTAATTTCCATCCGGAAAAGCGAAACGTATATTTATTAAATTATAAGCGAGTACCTATTGCCAAATACAATTTCTCAATCCAATAAATTCAGTAAATCGTCTTTCGACAAACTTTTCACCGCATTGCTATCGATTTTAATCAAATCATCGATTAATTCTTTTTTTCCGGCTTGGAGCACTAAAATTTTCTCTTCGATTGTATCGGGACAAATAAGTCGAATTGCCATTACATTTTTCTTTTGTCCGATACGGTAACAGCGGTCAATTGCCTGATTTTCAACTGCTGGATTCCACCAAGGATCGACAATAAAAACATAATCGGCTTCTGTGAGATTTAATCCCGTTCCGCCAGCCTTCAAACTGATCAAGAAAACGCGTGTTGCATCGTCTTCCTGGAAATTCCGTACGCGCTCTGCCCTATCTTTCGTTTTTCCAGTAAGGTATTCGTAGCGAATGGAACGCTCGTCCAAAGCGGTTTTTATCAAATCCAACATCGTTACAAATTGCGAAAAAACCAGAATCTTATGCTGGGAAGATTTCATTTCAATCTGCTCTATCAATTCGTTTAATTTAGCCGATTCACTGCCGTAATATTCCTCATCACTGAGGAGAGCGGGAGAATTACAGATTTGGCGCAACTTGGTGAGACCTTGCAAAATATGCATGTTTTTATTCGCCAATTCCTCTTTATCGCTACTTTGCAGATACAGCTTGAATTCATTTTTATAGGTGTCGTACACTTTTCGCTGTTCCGCGCCCATTTCACAGTAAATTACCATTTCGGTTTTATCCGGTAGTTCGGTTGCAACTTGCTTTTTGGTTCTCCGTAACAAAAACGGATTCAATTTTTGCTGCAATTCTTTTGCGCGCAGTCCATCCTTGAATTTATCGATTGGAATGGAATAATTATCCTTGAATCGTTGCTGATTCCCTAATAATCCTGGACTAGCGAACGAAAATTGTGCATATAAATCAAAGGTATTGTTCTCAATTGGTGTTCCGGTAAGTACTATTTTATTGCGCGATTGCAACAATCGAACTGCTTTATAGCGTTTGGAATCCGGGTTTTTAATTGCTTGCGATTCATCCAGAAAAATATAGTCGAAACGGAAATCTTTCAAGAAAGTAATATCACTCAGCAAGGTGCCATAAGTTGTAAAAATGATATCGAATTTTTCCAATCCTTGGTGGTCTTTTTGTCGGTCCAAACCGTAAATCGTATGGTATTTTAAAGATGGTGCGAATTTTTCTATTTCTTGTCGCCAATTGAATAATAGCGAAGTTGGCAGAACAATTAAATGCGTTTTTTGTCCATTTTTCTCCTTTAGGGAAAGAATAAATGCCAGAATCTGTATGGTTTTTCCAAGTCCCATATCATCTGCCAAACAGCCACCAAAATTAAATTCATCCAGAAAATGGAGCCAGTTCAAACCGTGTTTTTGGTATTCCCGCAATTCTGCCTTTAGTTTTTTTGGAATTTTCACTTCCTCAATGTGCTCAAATCCTACCAATTTCGATCGGTACATTCGGATTTCCTCCACTACTTCTTGCGAAAGAACCTCCTCCTCAAACAAATCATCTATCACAGAAAAATGAACTTTTGCCGTTCGAATTTGGCTATCGTGGACTTCACCGGAACGGAAAAAGGATGAAAATTTTTCCATCCATTCTTTTGGCATCATTCCCATTCTTCCGTCGCCCAATTTCACAAAACGCGAATGGTTATGGAGCGAACGCTGGATATCTTTCAATCGCACTTCCTGGTTCCCAAAAGAAACTTTTACGGAGGTGTCAAACCAATCTATTCCGCTGGAAACGGAAACCGCAACTTTCATTTTGGAAGGACTCAAGTTGTTGTTTTTTAAATCGTTGAACCCGAGCATTTCTATTCCATCTAGCACCCAATTTTCGAAAACATCCAAAAACCATCCTTCATCCAAAAAGTATTTTTTATGCAGGTAAAAATAATCGAAGCCTTCTTGTTCCGTAAAATTTGGATGCATCCGTTGCACATTTAGAAGCATTCGGATTTCTGCGGATTCGTCTCGTGCAACTTCAAATGGTTCATTTACAGCGTCTAAAGCGTAAATTCGTCGTTTACTTCGGATTGGAACCTCTACTTTTCCGTAGCGCATCACCGGGGTTAATAATACATAATCCTCCGATTCCGATAAATAAATTAGCTTTTTCAATTCGCCATCAAATCCTTGTTCAATCAGCTGTTCTTCCCTTGCTGGTTTCAAAAAGGAATATTCAATACTGATTTTAGATTCTAAATCTGCAAGTACCGTTGCTCTAAAATCTTCAAATTTAGATTGGTGAATTAGTAATTTGTTGTTTTGCTTTTTGAGGTAATTTAGCACCCGAATAATATCGACATCCGGAATAAAAAGCAACTCGTTTTCCACACGCAAAAAATAGGTGTAAACGAGTTTAATTTTGGAATACGACAATACACTTCCGTCCAAGAATATTTTTGGGGTAATCTGGTAAAAATTATCCTTTTGAACCACTTTGAAATGCAGATCGATATCCACTTTTCTTAACGTAACCGGTTCAATCGAACTCGAAGTAATATTGTCGGATTTTTTGATATTCAAGCAATAAACGTCCAGCTCCAAAGGATTTTTAACAACGGCACGCAAACCTGCAATTTGTAGCTCGGGAGACAACCTTTCCGTGTAGCGACTTTCCTCACTATTGAATTGGGAAATCGCCATGTAAAATTTCATTTCAAGCGCCTCTTCCGTTTGCAGCAGCAATTTCTTAGCATTCAGGGAACGAATTGGGTTTTTAATTTTCCCGTCTTTGGTAAGTCCGGAAGACATTACGTTCACATAAAAATCATCCGAATAATTGTTTTGTCCAAAAACAATAAACGATTGTCCCGTAAGTTGCTCACTTGCAGAAAATTCCATCGGCGCATGATTCGATAATTTCAAGGCAGTAGCAATTTTCAGCTTTCCAGATTCTCCCATGGAAACCAAGCCTTTGATTATCGGTTGAATAATAATGGTATTGTATTCCAGTTTAAGCTTAAAATAGTCGTCTAAATTGGTTTCATTCTCCACTCCATAATCCACCACTTTTTTCTGAAGGTAGTCCAATCGAAAATCAGAATCAAAGAAAACACGTGCGGTAGGATTATCTTTCAAAACATACAATGCCTGTTCTTGGTGTTCGCATAAATATCTTTTCGGCATTCTGCAGGTGCACTCGAGTGTAAGATCACCATTGTGAAACGTAAGATTTACCTCGTTTCGTTCATAAAAGGAACGTGAAACGGAAATTGTAGCACTGCCGTAATCAATCTTCTCGATGTGACTATTTCGATAAGAACCAGTTGAAGTTGCGCTGAGATGC
>CAIYXD010000200.1 GCA_903930085.1 uncultured Flavobacteriia bacterium | reverse complement strand
TGCCAGTTAAATTTGAGTTCATTTTTTAATTTAAAATTAAAGAACACCCGATTCACGAATTGCAATTTGGAAGAGGTTGACTTTACGCAAGCAGATCTTACCGCTGCATTTTTTGACGATTGTAATCTTGCGCTTGCTGTTTTTTATCAAACAATTTTGGAAAAAGCAGATTTCAGAAGCGCTTTTGGTTATTTAATTGATCCAGAGGAAAACCGGGTAAAAAAAGCGAAATTTTCATTGAGCGGCATCCCTGGATTACTTTCAAAATACCAGCTCACTATCCAATAAATCGGGTTAAAATAACTCTAATTTCTAGCTATTTTTTTAGCGTTGCGGAATGAATCCAGCACTATTCTTTTCCAAATCAAAGATCCACGTATAATAGCCAACGAAATGGGAATCGAAAAACCCTTTTTGCTGGTATAAATTTAACGGAATATATGCGCGCTGTTTTTGTGTAATTCCGCCAACTTTAACTTGAGGTGCAACGCCATCCAACAAACATGGAGCATCTGCCCTGCCCCGATTGAAATTGCTGCCGTATTGCCAAACTTCCTTCCATTCCTTCAACCGCACATTTCCAGCACTTGCATTTTCAGGCGCAATAATATAAAAACCACCAAAATGAATTCTACCGCGCAACTCCTCAATAATTCCTAGTGAATAAGCATAACCCATGCTGTGCGCAACGATATATAGCGTGTCATTTTTTGACTTATTGGGTAATTCGTTAAATATTTGTAGTAGATTCCGACCAGCAATTCTTCCATTTTCAAAGCGTTTTTTGAATCCTTTTTTATTCGGTTTCATCCTATGCAAATCGTACGTTTGGACAACTTTATCCCCGAAAAGCCAAGAGCGATCCTTTTTTACTGTGTAACAACTGTGGATTTTTCTGTTCGAACAACGTTTTGGATACATTGCAGAAACCGTGGTGAAATTTACAAGACTGCGGTGATTAGAAGTGGAAACGGAAAAATGTCCATCGGCATAAAATGTTTCACTTGGATTAATTTTCTTTTGAAACTTTAGATCCAATTCATTCCATGGCCGCCAATAATCGTATCGATCAAATGAATAGATTAAATTACTGGTGGAAGGAAATTCCAAACCCCGCGATTGAATTTCCTTAAAATTCTCTTCAAAGGAGTGTCCGATGGAAGTTGGACGATAGCCGTTTACAAAGAGTAAAATACGTTTTGCAGGATTTGAAACCAATCGTTTTTTAGTTAAATCATTGCCCAAATGGTTGAACACTTTTTGATTTAAAAGCGTACCCTTTTTATCTAAAAAACTGATGATAATGTAATGACTTTCAGCTTTTAACGACACGGTATCTTTTTTCAAGATCAAACTATCGCTGTCTTTGTGATACTTTAAGTTATAGAATTGATTGTTTTCATCTTGCTTCACGGTAAAATAAAGTACCTTTTTGCGTTTCTTCACGAACCAGTTTCCATTGCGCTGAATCAGCAATTCAGAACGAAGCATACCATCGTTTTGTCGTTTCATTTTTTGATTAAACTGCAAGGATTCTGAAACTTGATCTTTTGTTTTTCCTTTTAGTTCCTTTACAATTCCAGCAGTTATTTCGAAATTCTCGTACCCTCTATTGATAAGTAAAAAACTCCACCAGTATACGAAACACGTAAAGCCAAACAGCACAATTCTAGTAAAGAATTTGATGAGTCTTGGGCGTTTTAATTTCAGGGTTAAATAACGGTGGAAGCGTCTTCGTAAAAGAAAAGCACTTGAGAAGAGTACTACAAAAATGGCTAAATGCCACAAATTAATCAGATAGTTTCCGATGGTAAAAATCGTTTGGTAGAAGAAATCGCGAATATCTAAATGGTAGGAAATATAATTCTTTTTGTACGGGCGGAATATCGATTTTAGCACGTCATTTTCTTCCAGTTGAATCGTTCCATCCTTTCCCTCTTTCCAAAAATAATAGGCAACTAATCCGTTGTTGGTGCGCACATCTTCGTCGCTGTCGTATAAGGAAAAACTGGAACTACTGTGGCGCAATTTTACCCATTGATCCGCAGTCAAATCCGCACCAAAACCTTGATCCATTAAATTCATTGTACTTCCGGCTGCGGGACCATTATTGCGCCAACTATCTTCTAGTATCCCAATTCCAAATCCCAATTCGCGTGCAATGGAAATAGCTAATTTTTTCTCTGAATTCGTTTTCACAAATGCAATAGCTTTATTTCTAGCCATATAGCCTGTTGCTTCTGGATCCACAAAACCAGCGATAATAAAAATATAAAATGCACGCCTGTCTGCGTTTGGATGTGCTTCAAAATAACTATTTCGAAAAGCGCGCATTTGATTGGTATACCGATCATTTGAAGGACTAGGATTGTCGAAAAGAGTTTGATTAGTAAACTCTTTTGTGGAAAATTTTGGTAAATACGAAAAATCCAATGCAACATTTGCCTGACTATAAATCAAATTGATCTTTGTTTCCAGACTATCTTTATTGAAGGCAGTTTTCACCAATGGAACAATAATCACCTTTTGCGTTTTCAGTTCAAAGACCAAAACACGGAGTGCGCCAATTTTCCGGCCTCGGTAAAAGGAATTAATGGTGTAATCCGTTTGTTTTTTGGGTAAAAACAAACTCACAACACTATCGTTTTTCTGGATAAATCGAATCCTTTGGTTGTTGTCCGCAATTTTGAAAACCAAGCTGTCGGATTTAAAATTTCGAAAGTTGCGAATTACCGCGTCTACCCCATCTGGAATATCAAATCCAACAGATTTATAGGAAATTAAATAATTTGGTAAATAATCAGAATCAAGTGAATCGTAGTGTTTTGCCCATTCCGGATACTGAAACCTGTCCAAACCAAATTGGTGAAATTCGTTTTGCTGAAAGATAACCTGCTGCTTTTTTTCCGTTGTACCCAAAAATGGAACTACAGCATTTTGAGAATAGCCGAACCCTGCAAAAAGGCTTGCAAGAAAGATAAAAAGTATTGATTTTTTTAGCACCTTCAAATGTAAAACCTTTGGAAGAAAATTGTGCTACGGGAAGAAGTATTTATTGTTAATATTTTCTAATGAACAAAAATGCGCTCGGTGTAACTCATTCCTTCTAATTCGAACACCAAAAGGAGCACTGAAGCCGAATAAGTTCGCAAATCCAGCGTCAACGTTGTCGCTATTTCATCTTCGAATAACTTCTGTCCAAGCAAATTATACAAGCTAATTTTACCTCCTGATTTACTTTGAATGGTAATTTCTCCACGCGTAGGATTTGGAAAAACGTGCATCTGTAAAGATTGTATCCCTAATTCAGGAGCGATTTCCAGCGGCAATTCGTGTAAAACGGCAATCGCATCCAAATCAAATCCTCCAGCCGGAAATTCCGTTGGATAGGAATCGTTAATTAGATTTCCAAAAGCGTCACTCGATCCAAAAGTAGGATCTGTGGAACCTACCACATCAATTAATCGCACGTGCGTGATAAAATTCAAATTCGGAGCGTGTTCCAATTCCTGCAAATCAAATGGTGTTCCAAATCCCTGGCGGTATTTCCCCGCTAAATTATGCACGTATCTGCAATCGCCGTAACTGAAATTATCCAGTTGCGGAAGCAATGGCGTTTCACTCACGGATGGAAAACGAACGAAATTAATTCCATCGGAGCTAACTTCCACATGCGCAAATTCCATGTAATTATCTGCAAAACCATTTTCAAAAACGGCAAAATCCGGACCCGCTTCA
>CAIYXD010000199.1 GCA_903930085.1 uncultured Flavobacteriia bacterium | reverse complement strand
TGGAGTAGACATAACAGAAAGTTTTCAATTTGAAAACACAATCGTTGCACGAATAGAAAGCTTATTTTCAGGAAAACCTTCCAGTAAAGCAATTCAAGCGCTAGAAGCAGCAACACTAGTGTTAATTCCAACCGATAAATTAACACTAGTTTATTCAGAATTTCAATCTATTGAAAGATTATTTAGGAAAATTTTTGAAGAATCACATATGCAATCCATTCACCGATTGGAAAGTATTCAGTTTCATAGTGCAGAGGAGCGCTACCATAATTTACTGCGAGAAAATCCTCAAATTTTACAAAGAATTCCATTAAAATATATAGCGTCTTATCTTGGAATCACGCCAGTTAGCTTGAGTAGAATTAGAGCAAATCTGTAATTAATTATCATTTGTTAATTTTTAACTGATTCCGAATTTGGAATTTTGTTGAAAATTGATGGAATGAAAAATGTACAGCTCGGACTGAAAGAAAACTGGAAACAATTCACATTATTGGTTATTATAAATGGATTTGTTGGTGGAATGATTGGCTTGGAGCGTTCCATTCTTCCTCAAATAGCAACTTTAGACTTTGGCATTTCTGCAAATACCGCCATTCTTTCCTTTATTGTCGTTTTTGGAACAGTTAAAGCAACAACAAACTATTTTACTGGAGCATTGGCGCATCTATTTGGTAAAAAAAAATTATTGGTCATTGGCTGGATTTTTGGAATTCCGATACCTTTTCTATTACTATACGCGCCAAACTGGAATTGGATAATCGCTGCAAATGCGCTACTTGGGATAAATCAAGGTTTAACCTGGTCTACAACGGTTATGATGAAAATCGACCTTGTAGGCGAAAAACAACGCGGATTTGCAATGGGAATTAACGAATTTGCGGGCTATTTATCCGTTGCACTAGTTGCTTTTTTAACTGGATGGTTAGCGGGCGAATACGGACTCAGGCCGTACCCTTTTTATATCGGTTTTGTACTTTTATTTTTTGGGTTATTTGGAAGCATCTTTTTGGTGAAAGACACGAGTCAGCATGTGCTCAAGGAAGCTGTAACAAGTTCAATTTCCAGATTAAAACATGTTTTTTGGGAAACGACGTGGAAACATAAAAATCTTGGTTCTGTTACCCAAGCAGGACTAATAAACAATTTAAACGATGGAATGGTATGGGGAATTTTACCTGTTTTCTTGGCAACAAAAGGATTTCAACTAAAAGAAATTGGAATTTTAACGGCAATTTACCCGGCAGTTTGGGGAATAAGCCAATTATTCACTGGTAAAATGGCAGACAAATATTCTAAAAGAAAACTGCTATTTTGGGGAATGTTCCTGCAAACAATTGCGTTAGTGTTTTTGGTATTCGCAGAAAAAACGAGCCATTTTTTAGTGCTTTCTATCCTATTAGGAATAGGAACAGCAATGGTTTACCCAACATTTTTAGCAACGATAGCAGAAAACACACATCCTTTGGATCGCGCAAAAAGTATTGGAATATTCCGTTTGTGGCGCGATTTAGGTTACGCCATTGGAGCCATACTAACAGGAATCTTAGCTGATTTCTTTAGTCTTGAAATTGCAATTTTATGTATTGGTATCCTTACTGGAATATCTTCCTTCGTTATACTCTTCAGAATGAACGATTCTTTTTTAAATAGTAGTAAAAACACTCTTTAATTTAGAACTAAATAAATATTTTTCTAAAATTGTAAACAAATTATGAATTCATTTTCAAATTTTCTTCGTAAAATCACAAAAAAATAACCAATTGAAAATAAATACTCCAGAGGAATATATTGCACAAATTCCAGAAGATAGAAAAGCTGTTTTTCAGCAATTAAGAGACTTCATAACCACCAATCTACCTGCTGGATTTGAAGAAGTGATTTCCTACGGCATGCTTGGTTATGTTGTGCCGCATTCCATCTATCCAAGCGGTTATCACTGCGATTCGAAACTTCCTCTTCCCTTTTTGGCAATTGCATCACAGAAGAATTTTATTGCAGTTTACCATATGGGAATTTACGCGGATGAGAAGCTTTTAAATTGGTTCGTGGAGGAATATCCAAAACATTCAACTCAAAAATTAGATATGGGAAAAAGCTGTATTCGATTCAAAAAAATGGAAAACATTCCTATGAACCTACTGGCAGAATTGATGAAAAAGATGACAGTGGATCAATGGATTAGTCTTTACGAATCAAAATTTAAGAGGTAGAAATATATTCTGTACGTTCGTTTTAACTGTCTTTCTCTGTTTGAAATTGGTTAAAATAGTTACACCTATTCCTTTATTTTTAGTAGTGGTAAATTTATTTCCAACTAGAATTTGGTTTTATACGAAAAACGCTTAAATTAGTAGTATTACTAAACCCAGAATCAAATCTATTCTAGTTCCATTAAACGTGTATTTTTTTTAAAAATAAAATCACGTATTATGGTAAATTTTCTCAGTAGAATAACTAATTTATTTTCCGACAACACCACGTTTAATTGGCGCTTTGCAGTTCCAAAATTCCCCTCCTATTTTGTTTTAATTCGAAAAAAAGATACCCTTTTAATACACAAACTATGAATTGTAAAACTGGAATATGGATTGACGGTTCAAAAGCAATAATCGTGAAATTAAATAATTCGATAGAAAGCGTTATTGAACTAAAATCGAATATCGAAACCGCAGTTCACCATGAAAATGATATAGATAAAGCTGTTTTCATGGGGAAAAAACACATTACCCAAGAAAAAAAATTCGAAGAAAGAAAAAAACACCAAACGACAGCGTTTCTTAAAAATGTTATAGAAAACAGTAAAAATTCAGGTGAACTTTTTGTTTTTGGACCTAGTAACTTGAAGACGCAACTGAAAGATTTAATCTTGAAAGACAAGCTACTAGCGGGAAAATTGAAAGCGGTAGAAAAAGCAGATTCGATGACATTAGAACAAATTAAAGCGCATGTAAAAGCGTTTTTCAGGGATGAATCGAAAAGTAAATCGCTTTGAAACGTTTCCATATTACTCCCATTTTGGATTTAATCTCAAAACCTATGCTTACACAAGATATCCGCAATCTATTTAATGAAACTGGAGAGATTACGCGATTCACAGGTAGATTTTTTATTGAAGTTTTTAAACCAGGATTAGAGTTTTCAGAATTACTAAGGCAGTGCTTTTTTATTGGCTACAAATCGCTTGGTTTGGTTGCAATTACAGCATTTATCATGGGACTTGTAATAACAATTCAGTCGCGGCCAACGCTTGTTGAATTTGGTGCGGAATCCTGGTTACCAAAGATGGTTTCTGTTTCTTTAGTTCGAGAAATTGCACCCGTAATTACAGCGTTGATCTGTGCAGGAAAAATTGGCTCTGGTATTGGAGCAGAACTCGGTTCTATGAAAGTAACAGAGCAAATCGACGCAATGGAAGTTTCTGGAACAAATCCTTATAAATACTTGGTTGTAACGCGCGTTATTGCAACGACAATTATGATTCCCCTGCTCGCAATTTTCGCAAATGCGGTTTCCTTATACGGTGCTTACCTTGGAGCGAATATTCAAGGCGTGGTAAGTTGGGATTTATTTTGGACACAAGTATTTGAAACATTGGAATATAGCGATGTTTTTCCCGCTTTGATTAAAACTTTTTTCTTTGGTTTTATTATTGGGATAATCGGTTGCTTCAAAGGATTTAATTCCGAAAAAGGGACAGAAGGCGTTGGACAATCCGCAAATTCTGCAGTTGTAATCGCTTCACTTCTTGTATTCATCATTGACTTATTGGCTGTTCAGATTACGGATGTCTTAGGATTAACATAGGAAAGTATGGGGGAAACAGCAGAAATTGACCGAGCAAATGGCAGAGAAATAATGATTTCCATCCAGAAATTGAATATTACTTTTGGGACAAATCATGTGTTGAGGGATTTTAATTTGACTTTATACAAAGGAGAAAACATTGTTGTATTAGGGAAATCCGGTTCTGGGAAATCTGTTTTAATTAAATGCATTATTGGATTATTGAAGGCGGATTCAGGAAAAATTGAAGTTCTAGGGCAGAGTATTCCGGAATTAAATAGCTCCGAATTAGACCATATTCGAATGAAAACTGGATTTCTTTTTCAAAGTAACGCACTTTATGATTCGATGACAGTTCGTGAAAACTTGGAATTTCCATTGCGGCGTCATGGTATAAAAAAAAGCAAATCAGAAGTGGATTTTTTAGTCCACGAAGCCTTGACAAATGTTGGACTTCCGAATACAGAAAACATGATGCCGGCTGAGCTTTCTGGAGGCATGAAAAAAAGAATTGCATTAGCAAGAACACTTATTTTAAAACCGGAAATTATACTTTATGATGAACCAACAACGGGATTAGATCCAATTACAGGAAAGGAAATCAGTAATTTGATGATTGATGTTCAACAGAAATACAACACATCCTCCATTATTATTTCACACGATATTTACTGTGTAAAATTGGTAGCAAATAGAATCGTATTGTTAATCGATGGCAAATGTTACGCAGAAGGAACCTACAACGAGCTAAAATCTTCACTTGACCAAAAAGTTAAATCCTTTTTTGAATAATTATGGTAGAAAAATCAAAAAATATCCGAGTAGGAATATTTGTGCTGGTGGGCACACTTTTTATTATTTCCGCGCTTTATTTCATTGGTGAAAAACAGAATCTATTCAGTTCAAAGTTTCGCGTAAAAGCAAATTTCAAAGATGTAAACGGCCTAATTCCAGGAAATAATGTGCGTTTAGGTGGAATAAATATCGGAACAGTGGAATCGGTTGATATCATAAGTGACTCCAATGTAACTGTCGTAATGGTGATTAAAGACAAGACAAAACCATACATTAAAAAGAACTCAATTGCGAGTATTGGAACGGATGGATTAATGGGGAATAAACTGATAAATATTACTCCAGGATTAAAAGATTCGCCCGGAATTCAAGATGGCGATTTTTTACAGACTAAACTTCCCTTTGAAACAGATCAAATGATTCAAACAATTGGAAGGACGAATGAAGATGTTTCTGTCATTGCGAGCAATTTAAGGGAAATCATAGAGCGACTAAACAATGATAATAATTTGTGGAGTATATTAATGGATTCTTCCGTCGCTATAAATTTAAAACAAGCGGTTGTAAATATTAAAATGACGAGTGATCGAACCGCTTCTATCACAGGGGATCTTTCCAGTTTAATCAAAGATGTTCAATTGGGAAAAGGCGTTTTGGGTGCACTAATTACAGACGAAAGTTTAGAGGGAAAATTAAAACAAACTATTGTAAATATTAAGTTTGCATCGGATACACTTGCCTATATAACTGGCGATTTAAAAAGTGTTTCACAGCGGATAAAAAATGGTGAAGGAGCAATTGGAACGCTCTTAATGGATACAAATTTCAGGCTAAATCTTTCTAAAAGTATGGAAAACATAGAAAATGGAACAGATGGTTTTAATCAAAATATGGAAGCTTTAAAACAATCCTTTTTTCTCCGGAAATACTACAAGAAGAAAAAAAATAAATAAATTTTTAAGTAATTCATTTTAAGAATATTAATCATACTTATATCAAGTAGTAGTTTATAATTAAAATGCATATTTAATTTGGTTTTAAAGCGCATAAAAAAAGAAAACTATACGCTATTTGAACGGTAAACTCCTTCCCATACCCAAACTAAAGCAATTGATTTTGATCTGCTCTCGTATTCGCTTAAACTGCGTGAAAAAATATAGTAAATTTACACTCTAAAAAAATCAAAAAAATGACAATTCAAGAAAACACAGTGGTTTCTTTGAGCTATAAGCTCACTAATCACAAAACAGGCGAAACAATCGAAGAAACGACTACCGAAAATCCTATGGTTTTTTTATTTGGTGTTGGCGGCGTTTTGCCACAATTTGAAGAAAATATTCAAGGTAAGACGGTTGGTGATTCGTTTGCTTTTTCCATTGAGTCAAATATGGCTTATGGTCCCAAAGACGAAGAACAAGTTGCAATGATTCCGTTGGATGTTTTTAGAGATGAGGCAGGCGTTTTTGATGAAGAATATTTCGTGGTTGATGCACTTATCCCAATGTCAGATAGCGAAGGAAATCAATTAAGAGGGCGAATTCTAGAAATTAATCCCGAATTAATCAAAATGGATTTTAACCATCCGCTTGCCGGAACAGATTTACATTTCGAAGGAAATATCGTTGGAATTCGGGATGCTTCTAAAGACGAATTAGACCATGGCCACGTTCATGGAGAAGGCGGACACCAGCATTAATTTGAAAAAATTATCTGTCGGAAATTAATGTCAATAAAAAAATCCTTTGATTTCTCAAAGGATTTTTTTGTGCGTTACCGTTGCAGATTAATTTAATTCCGTGCTAAAATTTAGTTCAATATCTGTATCTCCTAATTCACAAGCACCAGTTTTAATTCCGGGCTGGTGTTTCAATCGAATTGTCGTTGTTCCTGTTGAAATGGAACCAGTTACCCATTCGCTTAGAATTCCAATTGCCAAATTATTCGCATCCAAATCTGTTTTGTTAATTGTCAGATTCAAACCAGATGAAATATCGAAGCAAAATAAATGGTCAACTCCTTCTTCTTGCACTTCCACTGTTATATTATCTGCTGGCGAAACGCTTTCATTTAACAAGGTAATAACCGCATTATACGTTGCGTTTGCACTTAAACGAATGGTGTCGAATGCTGTTGGATTATTCCCGCCAGGTCCGTCAACATCCACAAAAAGTGCAGAAACAGTTGGCAAAACTCCATTCACATCTGTAAATTCAACTTTAAACGTAGTGATCAATTCTTCTTCATTCGGCACCGGTGGCAAAGGAATATCGTTTTGTTTATCTTTTTCGCAGCTTGTAAATGCTACTACTACCAATGCCATAAAAATTACTATTTTTTTCATCTTTTTTAATTTTAGTTATTCGTTATTTTAATTTATTCGATTGTATTGGAAGCAATAATTTAACTGTCCAATTTCTGCCCAAATCATCTGCAAAATATCTGAAGCGATTCATATAATCCCGGTAACGCGTATTCGTACTATTTTGGCAAGCGACAACTAATTGCATTGTCTGCTCACCTTTCATTTTTTTGGATAATCCTACCTGTCCATTCAGTAAAAAATAACCTTCCGGTGCAGGAGCATAATCGTCCTCATTATCCATTCTTTTTTGCTTGGAAACATTCAAAGCTTCAAACTCAACAAACGTTTTCCACGCTGTTTTTTTTATGGGAAGTGTAAACCGCAATCGTTGTGTAATTCTGTTTGCTGGAATTCCAAAAACAGGTTTTTTATAGGTCAAATCATCTGCGAATAATGCGCTTCCCTGCAAGGTATAGGTAAAAAATTTCGTAATTGGAATATCCATTTGACCATTTAAACCATATAATTGCACGTTGGATTGTCTGTAATTAAAAACAGGAAATGCACCTACAATTGTTAGAACTGGCGGAAAACTTGGCTGTAGATTGATATAACCATCAAAATAATTGTAAAACACAGAAAGATTTAGTTTTGCAATATTTGACTTGTATTCTATTCCCAGTTGCGCATTGTAAACAATTTCCTTGTTCATCTTTCGATCACCAATTTCAATCGCTGCGGCGCCATGATGCAATCCATTGCTGTATAATTCATTTATGGATGGTGGACGCCAAGCCGAGCCGAAATTAAACCGTGTTAAGAAATGATGGCCAATAAACTTTGAAACGCCAAAGGAATAACTGGCATTTGCAAATTGATTAGTCGGACGAATCAAACTATCTTGTTCATACATAAAAACTTCTAAAGCCGAAAGATCGAAACGCACACCATAATCGAATGCCCACTCCTCGCGCTCTATCTCCCCAGTATAATACATCCCGATTTGCGATTTTTTGAAATTTGGAATGAAAAATCGACCAGAATACGCATTGCTCTGCTTCATTCCAGAAAGTCCAAGATTGCTCATCCACTTTTTAGAATGTTTAATTTCTGTTTTCAAATCGAACGTGTTCGTCCATAAATTCAATTCAAAAGCCGGAAGTTTTAGACTCTCAGGAGTTGAAGAGTAACTTTTATGCAAATCGTACTCTTGCCGAAGGTTGTACTGGTAGCCATAAACCGCAGTTGTTTGAACTTTCTTATTCCATTTAAAAACGAGTTGTACCCTACTCAAATGATGGTCAATGTGCTGCTTAGGATTTTCAATTTGATAGGTAAAAACGCCAACAGCTGCTGGTTTTTCTGCTGTAAATGCATTATTTAAATCCGTTAAATTCCCAATGTGAGAACCTGAAAAAATGCCTAAATTAGTTGTGAAACGGCTGTAAAAAACATCTAATTCTAATCTTTTCAGCTGATAACCGAGTGCTCCACTATAACTTATTTCATTCAAAGCAGTATTCTTCAATAAATAATCAGGCGTGTTTTGCGTCCCATTGGTTTTCGTCGTTCCATGAAATCGGTATGCAAATTTCTTGCTTTTCCCTGTTGAACTAGCGAGAAGGAGAGAAGAAAATGCGCCTTTTCCGTTCGTATTACCACCCAACTTTGCCCATCCATGCAGTTTTTTATCAAATTGTAGCGGTTCTGGAGAAACAATAATAACTCCTCCAATCGCATCCGGACCATATTGCAATCCAGCGGCTCCTTGAATAACTTCAAGATTTTCAGCCAGATTTGGATCAATCTCTGGCGCATGTTCGCTTCCCCATTGTTGGCCTTCTTGTCGAATTCCATTGTTTACAATAACCAAGCGATTACTGTGCATCCCATTAATTATTGGCTTGACAATGGAGGAACCTGTATTCATTGTAGTTACTCCAGGAACTCTGCTTAATTGTTCGCCAAGCGTATTTCCTTTTAAAATGGAAAGATCATTTGTTGGCAACGTCATTCCTGCCTGACTTTCTCGTCTAAACCGAAATGCTTCCAATACATATTCATCCAGTTCCAAAGCATGGGCCTCTACAAAAAAGCTAATCGACTCACTTCTAGGAATCAACACGGAAACAACAACTGGTTCACAACCTAAGTGCGGAATGCATTTTAAGGTTAGATTACCACCGCACAAATTAGAAAGTAGAAAATTTCCTACACTGTCGGTAAGGATATTTTTATCTAATTCTACGACAAGAATTTTCGCAAATGGAATTACTTCCAGCGTATGCTTATCGCGCACGGTTCCTTTAATGGTATATGCGCAATTTTGCGCTAAAAAACACCAAGATATAGAAACCATTGCGCATGAAATAATAAATTTCATCAATGGATGTATTACGGTTTATAAATGGACTTTTAGAAATTAAGCCATTGGCGGACCGCGCCGCGAGAAATATTCAATTGAGGATCGAAAGTAGTTTTTAACCGGAAGCTCGTTGGCAATCGGATAAGATATTTTATTAAAATGGAATACTACAAATGTTGGTTGTTCTATGATTCCAAGATCGTATTCACATACAAAACAATCGTCTTGTGCAATCGTTTCATCTGTATTATGTGATACTATCTTTTTATGGTCATCGCAATCGTGCCAAAGACTTCTAGGTGTTAAAACCGCAAAGAAACCAAATAAGACAAGATATGAAAGCCATTGTACGTTTTTCATTATGCTAATTTACGACTTATTTTAAACAAAACAAGCGCCTGAGAGAAGCGCTTGTTTAAGTAATATAATGTATGGTAAAATTATTGCCCCATCATTTCTTTAGAAAGAGTTTCCAATTCTTTGTAAGAGTCGCATTCTTTCATTTCAGTTTCCAGAGCTTTTAGTTCTTTCTCTGACTTTCCTTCATTCATTTTTTGGCATTTTTCCAAATCAGCCTTATATTTTGTTTGAATCCCTTCCATTTTGGTTGGATCCATTTTGGAATCTTTTACCTCTTTCATCATGGAAAGTCCTGTTTCTGCGCAAGAACAAACCTCACTTTTCCCACAAGAAGATAAGACTAAAACAGCCAATACAGCTGCTGATACGATTATTTTTTTCATAGTATTTTTTTAAATTCGACTAAATTTATAGTAAAAAAGCAAAAGCGATACCTTCGAGATTAATTTTTTTATTCTTTTTATTAACAATTACACTCGATTGGTCCCATTAATACTTCCAAATTCCCGTTATTTTATGCTTCCAAGGCATTCTTTCACTTTCTTTTCGTGTCTTGCCCTTTGCTCAGGTGAACGGCTTGCATCCTGAATCTTAAAGGATTGGCATTTTTTATTTATAAATTCAAATCGGTTTAATACTTTCTGCAATTGTTTATCAGATAAATTTGGTTTCAAAATGGCTTTATTGACCGAATCTCCTTTTTGGACACACGCGCAAAAATCCCATTGTTCCCCATATTTTTTTTCTATTAAATAAACAGAACTCTTTAAATCCTTTTTGTCAACACCTTGATCTTTCTGCTCTTTTTGAGCAGAGATAGACTTGTTCTCTTTTTCACACTCCTTACACGATTTTTTTTGTGTACAACTAAATAAAAATAACAGTGTAAAAAGCAAAACCGCTTGGTAAAAAAAGAAATTACTCGTTTTTTTTATCCAAAATTGAGTTGAAGTACACGTTAAACCGATCACAGAATCACCTATTGAATTTAATATTAAAAGCAAATTAATTGAAAGGAATTACATCAACATTCCTCCGCAAACATTAATCGTTTGACCGGTAATGTAGTTTGACATGTCAGAACCAAGAAAAACAGTCAGGTTAGCAACGTCCTGTGGAGTTCCTCCTCTTCTCAATGGAATTGATTTCCGCCATTCTTCCACTACCTTTGGATCCAAAGCATCCGTCATTTCCGTTTCGATAAATCCTGGCGCAATCGCATTGCAGCGAATATTTCTAGATCCTAATTCTTGTGCGATTGACTTTGTGAAACCAATCAACCCGGCTTTTGAAGCCGCGTAATTTGATTGACCGGCATTTCCGCTAACTCCTACAACACTAGACATATTAATTATGGAACCGCTTTTCGCTTTCAACATTGGGCGCTGCACAGCCTTCGTCAAATTAAAAGCAGATTTTAAATTTGTATTAATCACATCGTCCCATTGTTCTTCCGTCATTCGCATTAATAAAGTATCTCTTGTAATTCCGGCATTATTTACCAAAACATCAATTGTTCCGAATTCTGCAACTACATCATCTACAAGTTTTTGGGCATCGTCAAACTTAGCAGCATCACTTTTGAAACCTTTTGCTACTCCACCATTTGCAGATAGTTCCGCTTCAAGTGCACGCGCCTTCTCATCTGAAGATAAATACGTAAATGCTATTTTTGCGCCTTGTTTTGAACATTCTTCTGCTATTGATTTACCAATTCCTCTGGAAGCTCCTGTAATTAAAACTACTTTGTTATCTAATAATCCCATATTTTTATTTTTTGTAAATATAAGGAAAGCCAAGAAAATTCATTTTGATTTAGCCAAAGAATTTAAGTAACATAAAAAAAATAAAAATAATTGAAATATAGTTTGGTGAAATAAAACTAAAATTGTAATTTTGAATCAGGTTTAGTTGTAAAAGGTAGGTTAGGTTAGGTTTGAAAGGAGCGAAACGCCTGTTTTGCTCCTTTCGACGTTTAAATAGGTACCGTTTTACAAAATTTTCAGCTTTCCACTTTTCTTTATTCCCTAGCTAATGTCTTCTAACTTATAATCTATAGAATATTGATTATAAGTACATTATTGTATAATTTGCGCATTATTTGAACGAATAATACATGGAAATTCTACTCTTTAGATAGTATAAAATATAAACTATGGAAATAGCAAAGAAATTAATAATCAATTTCTAATTAAAAAAATCCCACGTGATTCCAACACGAAGTAGATTAGATTGCAAAGGATATTTTTTGACAATTTCACTGTTTTTATCATTCCAGAAGTAAGCGATATTTTCCATTCTCAGGAAAAATTTAAATTCTTCAATTTGAAAACCTGCAAAAAAGTGAAGATTTGTATATCCATTGTTGTTGGCAGATATTTCATCCAATTGGAAAGCGCCTGTATTCGAACTGTACCCAATTCGCTGAAAAGAAGAAAGCAGCGCAAAGTCAACTCCAATATAAGCTAGCATTTTTCTAGCCTTAAAAATGTAGCCTTTTAAAAATAAACGCGTTTGAAATTGATGTGTCGGCGTTATTTTTAACGGATCCATGGAGACTGTAAAAATATAATTTGGCTGAATTGTAAGCTTTCTAAATGAATATTCCAGTCGAAGCGCAATTTGTTGAAAACGAATGGAGCTAAG
>CAIYXD010000198.1 GCA_903930085.1 uncultured Flavobacteriia bacterium | reverse complement strand
GGAAAGACGTTGGAAAAAAATCGCGAATGAGGGTCATAAGAGACGTTTTACCGCTCCCAACGGGTCCAAGTAGTAAAATACCTTTATTGAAATCTATTTCGTATTTCTGACACGCTTCTTCGTCACGAATAGCATAACACAGCATTTTTCGAATGAGTGTGTAATCTTCTTTTCGTAATGAAAATTCGTCTCCATACTTGGACTATCCGTTTGCTTGCTAGTATTGTAAGCAGGCTTTGAAATCGTAGATTCGAAGGTTGTTTTCGAGGGTGTAGAGGGGTTTCATAATTTTAATTTTTGTGCTTCGACTTCGCTCAGCAGGACAATTCGACTCCGCTCAGCAGGACGTGTCGGTACGTCAGAGAGGGATATCGTAATCTTTGTCGTGGTTCAGGTGTAAATTGGATTGTTGCGCTTTGGGATTGTATTTCTCTGCATTCAAAATCCAATTATTGGCTGCTGCTTTCCATTTTTTCATCGGAGAACGTCCGCCAATTTTCCAACCATTCGATTCGAAGTAATTGAAGAACTTTTGTGCTTCGATTTCCAAGGCCGATTTTTCACGAAAATAAGCAGTGACTTCTTCGAGATTTGGAGGAGTGAATTTTGACACTAAAACACCATCTTTTTTTTCTCTTTTCGAAACTATTTTTTCGTTTTTTTTCTCTGATTGATTTGCAGAAAATTCATTTTCTGCACTAATAAAGTTTAAACGTTTATTAAGTTTCTTATTGTTTATATGTTTATTATATAATGGCTCATTCTGTTGTCCCCGCTGTTGTCCCGTAGGTTGTTCCATAGGTTGTCCAATCAGTAGTACCTCCTGTTGTCCGTTCTGTTGTCTATTCAGTTGTCCTCTATTGGGACTGTGTTTTTTGACATTTTTTGACCTCAAAATCACCACCATTGACACCCTACTTCCGATCATTGCATTGTGCGATGGTTCATAGCTGATATAGCCAAAATCATGGAGTTGATTTAGGCAACGATGGTAGCTCGATTTTGAGGTTACTTTACTTAATTGCATTACTTCTTGTCTCATGATAATAAACGATTTAGGGAAGTGTTCAGTGTTCCACAATTGGAAGAGCGCTAAATAGATGCTGACGTGGTTCGAGGTTAAACGGTCATCGTCCGCAATTCTAATGTAGACCTGGGTGAGGTGTTGAATGTAGTTCACTCCATATTCAGACTTTTCCATAATTGTGCGTGTTACGCATGTTACCACTGATCAACCGTTGAATGTCCTCTTGTGAGTACAGGATAATTCCTCCAATTTTGGTGTAGGGTAACGTGCCATTGATTCGCAAGTTTTGCAATGTGCCAGGGGAGATGCCTAATAATCGTTGCACCTGGTACGATTTGAGCCACTTGGGGTGTTGGGGTTCTTGCTCTGTTTGGACTTCAGGTCGCGAAGCAAAAAGAGTTTCTAACTTTTCGAATAATTCAGTTTTGAATACATCCAAATCTTCTTGTGTGATGATGTTTGCCGCCATAACGTTTCTGTTTTAAATGTTATGGTACAAAGTTGAAGCAACTCAAAATAAAT
>CAIYXD010000197.1 GCA_903930085.1 uncultured Flavobacteriia bacterium | reverse complement strand
TCTTACCTTCGAAGCCGCTTCATCAATCAAATCAATTGCTTTGTCTGGTAATTGTCTGTCGGTAATGTACCGTTGGGAAAGTTCCACAGCTGAAATAATCGCAGCATCTTTAATCAATACTTTATGATGGTTTTCGTACTTTTCTTTAATTCCCCGCAAAATTGAAATAGCATCTTCATTGCTTGGTTCATCCACTAAAACGGTTTGAAAACGGCGCACTAACGCTTTGTCTTTTTCAAAGTATTTTTGGTATTCGTTCAATGTTGTTGCTCCAACTGCTCTAAGTTCGCCACGTGCAAGTGCTGGTTTTAATATATTTGCGGCATCCATTGCTCCTTCACCGCCACCAGCGCCAACAAGGGTGTGGATTTCATCGATAAATAAAATAATTTCTCCTTCGGCATGTATTACTTCTTTTATTACCGCTTTTAAACGTTCTTCAAATTCACCTTTATATTTTGCTCCGGCAATTAAAGCGCCCATATCCAATGAAAATACAACTTTTGATTTTAGGTTTTCGGGAACATCGCCATCCACAATTCGATGGGCAATTCCTTCTGCAATTGCAGTTTTCCCTACGCCAGGTTCTCCAATCAATATCGGATTGTTTTTTGTTCTTCGGGTTAAAATCTGGAGCACTCTGCGAATCTCATCGTCTCTTCCAATTACAGGATCTAATTTACCGGATTTTGCTAATTCGTTTAAGTTTTTCGCATACTTCTCTAACGATTGATACGTGTTTTCCTGACTATTTGAGGTTACCTTTTCGCCTTGTCGTAAATCCATAATTGCTTGTTTTAGTGCTGTCTTTGTGATTTTATTGTCTTTTAATAAAGTGCCAGTGGAATCGGAAGAATCAACTAATACATACAACATCAATTCAATTGATACGTAGTCGTCGCCAAATTTACTTAACTCATTTAAAGCATTATTGAGAACACGATTGGTGTTTTGAGAGAGATAAACCTGTCCACCTTCAACTTTTGAATACGTTTCCAAAATCCGGTCTAATGCCATCTCAAGTATTGTTTGTTTAACCGCTAATTTCCCAAACAGGTAAGGGGTAACGTCTTTATCTTTGAGAAGTATTGCTTTGAGTAGATGTCCTGTTTCAATTGATTGATTGCCATTTTTCTCTGCGATTTCTTGCGCTTCTTGCAGCGCTTCTTGTGCTTTGATGGTGAATTTCTGAAAGTCCATTTTTTTCTTTTTAATGTTTCTTTACAATTGATTTTAGTTGTTTTTTTGCGTTTCTAGTTTGTCAAAATCAAAGCCAAAATTCTATTACTCCTAATTTCGGAAAAAATGACATGTTAACAAATTTAATTGTGACGAAAAGTCTACTAATCAATAGGATATACGGTTATTAACATTTTTTTTAGACTTTTAAACAATTTATGTAACTTTCGAAGCTGTAAGCCGTATTGATTACTTTACATTCAAAATAGAAAGGATGAAGTTAATTGCACTTATTATTGGATTTTCTGCAGTTTTATTCGCTCGGGCTAGTGAAATTGAAAAACAACTTTCTAAAAAAGAATACGCTGAAATTTGGCGGATAATTGCTGTTCAACAAATGGTTCAAAGCAAAATTCCAGCAAGTATTACGCTTGCGCAGGGAATTTTAGAGTCGGGGAGTGGGAATTCTGAATTAGCAAGAAAAGGAAATAACCATTTTGGAATAAAATGCCACGATTGGACTGGGGACAAAATGTACATGGACGATGATTCCAAGGGGGAATGTTTTCGTGTGTATGCAAATGCCGAGCAATCGTATATAGATCACAGTAATTTTCTATTGGATAAAAAAAGATACAGCGGTTTATTTCAACTGGAATTAACAGATTACAAAGGATGGGCAAAAGGACTGAAAGATGCTGGTTATGCTACAAACCCTAAGTATCCGGAACTATTGATTGCTATAATTGATGAACTGAAATTGTATGAATTAGATGCTATTGGCTCACCAAATAATTTGAATGCGCCAGTATTACTTGTTTCCAATCAAAAAAATAGTACTCAAGCGCATACTATTGCAAAGCATGAAAATAAGGTGAATTATATCATCGCCAAAAAAGGAGATACGTTTTATCGCCTTTCAAAAGAATTTGGAATAGGATTGTGGCAATTATACAAATACAATGATTTTGATTCCAAAAAAGACATCTTGGAGGAAGGCGATATTGTTTATATCCAGCGAAAAAGAAATAAGTCGAAAAATAAAGTATTGAAATTAACAGAGAGTATGAGTTTACGGGAGGTTTCTCAAGTACAAGCCTTGAAATTGGAATCTTTATTAAAATATAACGATAGTACATCACCAGATGTAATTCTCAAAAAAGGTGAAAAAGTTTCCCTCCGATAATGGTTAATTCCAGCCTATTTCAATAGGTGTGTGAGGTTTTTTAGTTTGTTGTTGTTTGTTGGAAAGCTTTGGGAAACCAAAGCTTTTCTTTTTGCCCAAGTTTTATTGGTCACAAATCCCAAATAACAACTCCCAACCGCCGCAGGCAGCATCGACTGAAAGGAGATAATCCCAACTCCCAAATAATTAACCCAAATCCATGAAAGTTTGATGGTAATCGTTATTTTTAACTTTTGAAATTTACAATTTATATGAAGCCATCCATTGAACTATTCAATCTTATAAAGTCTCTGACTAAATCAGAAAAGCGCTTTTTTAAATTGTCATCTTCTTTGCAGTCCGGGGATAAAAATTACTTGAAAATATTTGATTTTATAGAATCTCAGTCTATCTATGACGAGGCAAAACTCAAAGAAGATTTCAAATCTGAGATCTTCGTCAATCATTTACCTTCTGAAAAAAATCATCTTTATAAATTGATATTGAAGAGTTTACGTTCTTTTTACAGTGAGCAATCTATCAGTAGTGTTTTAAAACAAGAGATAAAAAATGTTGAAATTTTATACAACAAAGCGTTGTATAGAGAATGTGAAAAATTTGTTTCTCGGGCAAAATTACAAGCTAGACAAAACGAAAAGTTTTACTATTGGTATGAATTGATTTCCTGGGAAAAAAAATTGATTGAGGAAACGTATGATTCGCGCGAATTCTCTACCAATATAGAGGGGCTTATGCAAGAAGAGGAAATGGTCATCGAAAAGTTGCGGAATCTTGCTGAATACCAAGTTATTTACTCTAAAATAAATCTCGTTTTTAGAAGTGGCGGTTTCACGCGTACGGATGAAGAACGAAAAGTGGTAGACGAGATTGCAAATTACCACTTAATCAAAGGTAAAAACACGGCTATTTCGACTAGAGCATCCTCGATGTGCTATTATATCAAGGGATTGTGCGCTGCAACAAATCGGAACTTTGAAGACAGTTTCCAGTTTTTTAATCGGACACGCGAAATATTGGATCATAATCCTGAAATCAAAGAGGATTCCGGACAGCGCTACGTTATGACGCTTTCCCACCTGCTTCGCACCTACATTATGAGCAAAGAATTTGAAAAAGCAAAACAATTAATTACAGATTTAAAATCTTTGGAAGGCACTAAAGGATTCAATTCAACGGATTTAATGGTTCGGATCTTCACAAATTCCTCTAATCTAGAACTTACACTTTTACACGCGCAGGGTGCTTTTCAGGAAAGCGTGAGTCTAATTCCTGAAATCGAACGTTTGCAGAAGGAATATGGTGAAAAAATTAGTAAGGAACAAGAAGTATTATTGACCTACAGTAAAGCGTATAGCTTTTTCGGTAGTGGGGATTTTAAAAAAGCACTTTCGTACATAAATGTAGTTTTGAACGATAACGAGCAGAATTTGCGACAAGATATTTACAGCTTTTCCAGGTTGTTTAATATCGTTTTGCATTTTGAACTTGAAAATTATGACTTTTTGGAGTACCTAATAAAATCCACGAATCGCTATCTCAATAAGAAGGAACGAAGTTTTGAAATTGAAAATGTGTGCATCCGAAACATCCGTAAAATAGCTAAACTTTCCGATAATTCAGTTATTTTGAAAACATGGCAGGAAATGAAAGTTGAATTGAACGAACTTCTAAATAATCGCAATGAAAAAGTTATTTTGGAGTATTTCAACATCACCGCATGGGTGGAAAGTAAGATTGAAAAAAGCACACTTTCTGAAGCTGTTAAACGATTGCTGTAGATTTTAGGTTGTATTAAAAGCTTATCGAACCGCTAAATACAATAATTCCGGTAGAGCTGTTTATTTCCGCTTGACTATTCGAAAACGCATAATAATTCAGCTTATTGCTGCGATGACGATAGGAAACATCCAGCGTGCAAAGCTTTGTTTTTATTCCAATTCCTCCGGAATAAATAAGATCTGAATTCAGTTCAACTTTCTCCGTTTTTCTGTACGCATTTCCATAATGTCCAATTCCAGCTCTTAGGTAGAATCCAGGAAAAACCACCAATTCGCCACCAAGACGAATATTCACAGCATCCTGAAATACCGTTTTGGCAATTTCATTTTCATACGCATAATCATAGGGTGTATAGGCGAGATCTTCCGTAGTTTTGAAACGTGCATTCTTATAATTTAAATAATCTATATCTATATTTAGACATCCTTTTGTCCCGAAAACATAGGCTATAGAACCAACTATTTTACCAGGGTTTCTAATTTTATATTTATAATTTCCCTCCGGAATAGATGATTCAGAAATCTGAACAATAGAATCCTGAAACGTAGCACTCATATTCGCAGAATAATTGTCTTCCAACTCTGCAAATGTGGAACTGTGGATAGCGAAACCAAAGCGCAAGGATTCAGAAACAAGATAAATCGCGCCCAACTTTATATTCATTCCTATTCCTTTTGTATCATATTGGTATTCATAATTAAAAGAACGCAGCGGTGTATTGCTTGTGTCTGTCAATGTTTCAGTATGGGAATAGGAATCTTGGTAACGGATAGAACGAATTCCGATATTAGCACCCAAATATAATTTGTTCAAATAGTTTGCGCTGTAGGAAAAGAAATATTCCCCAATTCCACCTTTTGTTTCAACCGTTCTTTTGTGCAACATATCGCCATTGTTCAGCAACGAATAATAGGAATTAGAAATGTTGTCGTAATTGAGCGCATAGGTGTTGTAAGCTAATTCCGTACTAAAAGCAAAATAACTATTTAACTCTTCAGGAAAATAACCATCCGCTTGACTGGAGAACTCATCCAACAAAGATTCAAACTGCTGGCCTTCATACGTGAAGGTGTTTTTGAAACGCTCGATTTGGTTAAATCCAAAGCCAATTTGTCGGTAAATAAAGCCAGATGCTTCTTCCGATTTATCTTCGGTTATAACAATTGCAAAATTGCTTATCCCGCCTTGACCTTTATTGGCTTCCGTATATGATCCTTGAAAATAGGCCGTATTTTTGGTTGCTCCGCCATAAATAGATATTCCTACATTCGAAGTGGAGAAACGTCCATAACCTGCAGGATTAATTTGGGAACTGCTCAAATCGGCACCAAGCGCACCAAATGACCCTCCCATTGCTTCAAATCGAGCCGTTCCGTAATACATCGTTTTTGAAAATCGGAAGAGGTCGGAATCGTTTTGGGCTTCTCCAAACTGGGCTACAAACAGAATTCCAATTAATAGTATAAACCGCATTTCAGAAGATTAATTTCTTTTGTGAGATGGAGCGTTGCCACTTCCGCCGCGGGAATTGTTACCGCCTCTGTTTTGAGTTGGATTGATTTCTCTATTTTGTCGCGGTTGATTTATTTCTCGATTTGGTGTGGTTGAACGCTCAATTCCAGTGGGTCGATTTCCCGCAGGTCGATTTTGGGTTGCAGGTCGCTGATTTCTTTCCCCAGATGGCCGATAAGTATTGGATTCACTCCTAATTGGACGATTTTGGGTTTGTGTTGCTCGTGCAGATTCTCTTTGAGAGCCAATTGGTCGATCGCGTAGAATAGTAGAAACAGGTTTATTACCCGCAGCGGATGGAGCATTTGCTGATTTTAAAACAATCGGATTTGAATTTCTGTTAGCGGCGTTACCAAATCCGGAAATACTTCCTCTAGGTCCCGAGTGCTGGTTGGTATGTATCTCAGGAATTGTAAAGACCATCGGGCCTGAATTGTACATCGTGCCACCATAAATACCAATAGTATTCATAGGAAAAGGATAAAATCCAATAGGATAAAATCCATACGAGCCATAAAAATAAGGATCGTAAGCATAAAACGATGGGTAAAATCTATTTGGATAAAAACTGTGCGAATAAAAGTTCCAAGAATAAAAGCTGCAACCGCAACCAAACCTATCGATACTAAAATGGTTGCAACTCGAATTGTACAAGTAGTTTCTATTGTCTCTGTAATAATTTGAAGCGTTAGTATTTCTTTTTTGACGACTTTTAAATGTCGTGTAGGAGGTTTCATCCGTTAAAGATTCTCCAATTGGCAGCGCTTGATTTTTCAAAATGTACACGTCATCGTCGACAAGCATTTTTGAAGAATAGCAAGAGGTTAGAAATAACGTTCCAAAAAGTGCAAAAGAAAGGTATAGATAAGTTTTCATGTCAAAAGTACTATTGAATTATTTAAAGGTAAGGTATAATTTCTAACTTTACAAACAATTAATTGGAGCAAACGCAGTTTTCATGGCACAGAAATACACAACAAGAGAAGAGGATTATTCAAAATGGTATAACGAACTGGTTTATCGGGCAGATCTTGCCGAACATTCAGATGTTAAAGGATGCATGGTAATAAAACCTTATGGATATGCAATTTGGGAGATGATGAAAGATATTCTGGATAAGAAATTCAAAGAAACCGGACATTCAAATGCGTATTTCCCCTTGTTTATTCCAAAGTCATATTTTAGCAAAGAAGCGAGTCATATCGAAGGTTTCGCAAAAGAATGCGCCGTTGTTACACATTACCGTTTGAAAAATGCGGAAGATGGAAGCGGTGTAATCGTAGATCCAACGGCAAAATTAGAAGAGGAATTAATTGTTCGTCCTACATCTGAAACCATCATTTGGAATTCGTATAAAAACTGGATTCAATCCTATAGAGATTTACCAATCTTGATAAACCAATGGGCAAATGTTGTGCGTTGGGAAATGCGAACGCGTTTATTTTTAAGAACAACGGAATTTCTTTGGCAAGAAGGACATACAGCGCATGCTACAAAAGCAGAAGCAATTTCAGAAGCAGAGTTGATGTTGGAAGTTTATGCGGATTTCGCTGAAAATTACATGGCAATGCCTGTTATTAAAGGACGAAAAACGGAAAGCGAACGATTTGCAGGTGCGTTGGATACGTATTGTATTGAATCGATGATGCAGGATGGAAAAGCATTACAAGCCGGAACATCCCACTTTCTTGGTCAAAATTTCGCGAAAGCATTCGATGTGAAATTTGCAGACAAAGAAGGTAAATTAGAATATGTATGGGCAACTTCCTGGGGAGTTTCCACACGTTTAATGGGCGCGTTGATTATGACGCATTCAGACGACGAAGGATTGGTTCTTCCGCCAGCACTAGCGCCAATTCAAGTGGTTGCAGTTCCGATTCACAAAACGGAGGAGGAGTTGGAATTAATCAATGAAAAAATGGTTGATTTGGCTGCTAAATTTAAAGCATTAGGAATTTCCTTTAAATACGACAATGATATCAACCGTCGTCCGGGATGGAAATTTGCGGAGTACGAATCTAAAGGAGTTCCTGTGCGCATTGCAATAGGACCTAGAGATTTGGCAAATGGTAAGGCTGAAGTTGCAAGAAGAGATACGAAAACAAAAGAAGTTGTTGATTTTGATGGTATTGAAATCTATATTCAAAATTTACTGGATGCAATTCAGTCCAATCTCTTGATTCGAGCAAATGCCTACCGCGCTGAAAAAACACAAAAAGTAGATTCTTATGAAGAATTTAAATCTTTAATTGATAAAGGTGGATTTTTCTTGGCGCATTGGGATGGTACAAAAGAAACGGAAGCGAAAATCAAGGAAGAAACGCAAGCAACAATTCGATGTATTGCTCTAGACCAGGAAATGGAAGAAGGGTTTTGTATGGTCACAGGAAAACCTTCCGCATCTAGAGTCGTTTTCGCCAAAGCATATTAATTATGGAAGACAATACGAAAGTCATTTTAGATCTCTTGTTGAACAAATCGGCGTTAAAACAAAATATTGCCGATGATTGTCAAGTCGTCTTTGGAGAATTTAAGAAAATTATTACAAGTGAAATTGAGCAGCTTAAAACTTCAGTTACAGATCCTCGTATTCGCTTAAGTGTAAAAGAAAAAGGGAATTTTGAAATACACGTTCTTATCGGAAGTGACTTGCTCGTATTTCACCTCCATACGAATGTTTTCCGTTTGCCGGATGAGAATCCACTTTGGGGAACGAAATACTTGAAAGAGGAAGATAATCGTGGCTATTTCGGTGTTATTTATGTATATAATTTTCTTGCTGAATCGTTTCTTCAAAATCGTGTAAAT